>JAJDJN010000020.1 GCA_030267245.1 Desulfovibrio sp. OttesenSCG-928-A18 | reverse complement strand
GGCGACAATCTGCACGTATTCCTCAAGGGCCGCTTCAAGATCGCCAAGCCGCACCAGAACAGCCTCGAAATCTCCGTTCTTGGCCGCCTGTTCCAGGGCGGCCGAGGAACTGGCGACATCCGTAATCGAAAGGTTGCTGGCAGCGCCTTTCAACGAATGGGCAAGCTCCCGCACAGCGGCGGTATCTCCATCGGCAACCGCCAGCCCGAGCTTTTCACGCGTGGCCGGCGCATCGGACGCCACCCTGCGCAGCAGCTTGAGATATAGTTTCTCATTCCCGGCAACCCGTTGAACGCCGCTGGCCACATCAATGCCTGGAAGCGAGGGAGGAAGCTGGCTCACACGATGCTCCTGTATGTTAAGTTGGGGAAACATTGCTTGAGGAAACACAGATTAACGGTCTTTTGTCCCCTGGCCGGGTCAGGCTTGTACCGCGCGAAGCCGTGCATGTTTTTACAAGCGCTCCCCGGAAGCCGCCTTGCCGGCCCCGAGGACAAAAATCCCTTGAAGCTTTATCCGCTCCAGTATTCGCGCATTTTCACAACAGCAGTCAAGCCTCCCCTGCCGGGTGGCCGGATATCCATGAACGTCAAATCATACCCATGCACAGGGGCGATGTCCACCGCTTACTGTCCCTTGCCTGAAATATCGGCAATAATATCTGAGTCTTCCAGGCCATATTCCGCAACAGCATGATTTATCTGTCTATCTTCGACAGAGATAATGCGCCCGTCCCTTTCTTGACAAGAGCGCAGCAGACTTTCTACAGTATAAGCCGCAGAATCAAAAGCTCTCTTGCGGCGCGCTTCGCCCGAGGCCCGCATCAGGTTTTTTGCTTGAGCCACCTGCCCGGTATGCAGTATGGTGAACCGCGGCGCTTGCCAAGCGCCGCCCCGCATCGGCGCGATTCTAGGCTCAGCCTGAAATATCCCGGATCACCCACCTCTAATATTGTGTCAGGGAGTACTTATGTCGAACGATATCCATGCGCAAAGAACGTACGCTCTGGTCGGCACCAGCGGTTGCGGCAAAACCACTCTGGCCGAAATGCTTCTGCTCGAAACCGGGGTCATCACGCGCCTCGGCAAAATCGAGGAAGGAAACACCGCCCTTGATTACGAGCCGGAAGAAATCAAGCGCCGGGGCAGCATCCAGCCCGCATTCGCCACCTTTACCAGGGGCGCGGCCCGGCATTTTCTTGTGGATCTGCCCGGCGACGGCAACTTTGTGGGTGATATCGATATGCTCCTTGCCGGCATCGATTCCGCGCTCTTTGTCATTGATGCCGTCGACGGCGTCCGCCCCCTGACCAAACGCCTGTGGAGCAGCGTGCAAAATGCCTATTTGCCCGCCATGTGCGCCATAACCAAGCTCGACAGGGACCGCTCCGACTTTTATGCCGCCTACGCCGGGCTTTCAAGCATTCTGGGCATCAGAACCGTGCTGTTATACGCGCCCATCGGCGAGCAGAGCGCCTTCAAGGGCGTGGTGGACGTGCTTGGGGGCAAGGCCCTGAACTTTAACGCGGACGGCAGCGTCAGCGAAGGCGAGATTCCGGCCGACATGGCGGATGAAATGGCTACCTTGCGCGAAACAGCGGTGGAGAACATCGCCGAATGCGACGACAGCCTGATGGAAAAATACCTGGAAGAAGGCGAACTGTCCGAGGAGGAAATCCGCACCGGACTGCGCAAGGGCGTGCTGGACCGGATGCTGGTGCCCGTGGTCGCCCTTTCCGGCCTTGAAAACAAGGGGGCCAAGCCCCTGCTTTCGGCCGTAGAAGCCCTCTTGCCCTCGGGCCTTGACCGCGCCCCCTTTGCCGGCGTGGACGGCAAGGAACTCATACCCAGCGAGAGCGGCCCCGCAGCCTGCTTTGTGTGCAAAACCCTGACCGACCCCTTTGCCGGCCAGCTCACGGTCATCCGGGTGCTGAGCGGCAGCATCAGCGGGGACAGCACGCTCAAAAACATGAGCACCGGCGACAACGAACGCCTGGGCGCGCCCATTCTGATGAACGGCAAGACCCAGAACCAGACCAAGGACAGCATGGGGCCGGGGGCCATTGTGGCCCTTGCCAAACTCAAGAATACGCGGACAGGCGCCACCTTGTCGGACGAAAAGCTGGCCTTCACCCTGCAGGCGCCGCAACTGCCGCCGCAGTTGATCTCCTATGCCCTTGCGCCCAAGGAAAAGGGCGATGAAGACAAGGTCTTTGCCGCCGTGCAGCGCCTTTTGGACGAAGATATCACCCTCAAGCTCAACCGCGACGAAGAGACCGGCGACATCCTGGTTTCCGGCATGGGGCAGTTGCATATCGAAACCGCCGTGGAACGCGCCAGGCGCCGCTACAAGGTGGATATCCTGCTCAAGACCCCCAAGGTGCCGTATCGGGAAACCATCCGCGGCACGGCCCAGGTGCAGGGAAGGCACAAAAAACAGAGCGGCGGGCGCGGCCAGTTCGGCGACTGCTGGGTGGAATTTGCGCCCCTGGAGCGCGGCTCGGGCTATCAGTTTGAAGACGCCATCGTGGGCGGCGTGGTGCCGCGCCAGTATATCCCGGCAGTGGACAAGGGCGTGCAGGAAGCCAGCGCGCGCGGCTTCCTGGCCGGCTACCCCATGGTGGATTTCAAGGCCAAGCTCTATGACGGCAGCTACCATACGGTGGACTCTTCGGAAATGGCCTTCAAGGTGGCGGGCTCCCTGGCCTTCAAAAAGGCCATGGAAAGCTGCAAGCCCACCCTGCTTGAGCCCATTGTGACCCTGACCATATCCATTCCGGATGAAAACATGGGCGACGTGATCGGCGATCTGTCAAGCCGCAGGGGCAAGGTCTCGGGTTCCGATTCCGTTGCCGGAATCACGGAAATCAAGGCCCAGGTGCCCATGAACGAAGTACTGCGCTATGCCCCGGACCTGCGTTCCATGACCGGCGGGCAGGGCAGCTTCACCATGGAGTTTTCCCACTACGAAGAAGCGCCGCAGCCTGTAACGGAAAAAGTGGTGGCCGAATACAAGGCGGCAAAAGAAGCCGAATAGCCAGGATTCGCGCGCTTATACGCCTCCGGGGCCAGTTGGGCGCAGCCCCTGGCCGCCGGAGGCGGCGCACCCGGGCCCCGCAAGGGGCAGCGGGTCATCTGGACTGCAAACTCAGGACCAGATGCTCGTGCCCTGCCTCAGTTCACGCCAGCAGAACTCCGATTGACCGAAAAGCGGCTTCAAGGACCACGTGCCGTAGCTTCTCAACAAATATTCGGCATCGCCCCGTCCCAGGCCGGCCTCCCGGACGGCGCCCAATATGTCCAGGCAGGCGGCCTCGCTTTCTTCTTCCGACAGCCCTTCCTTGTTCAGGACCCGGAGCAGCGCAACGGCAATGGGATGATCCGCCCGGAGCATGCGCGGGTTGGCTTCGTATTCGAGCATCCCCTGGCCGGTGCCGAAGCCGCCGAAGCCGACGTTAGAAAAATCCAGGTAGCCGGCCTTGCTGAAGGTCACGCCATAGTGCAGCATATAACCTTCTCCGCCGATCATGTTGTAGCCCAGAGCGTAGCGCCCGCCCAGGGAGTAATGCCCCCGGGCGTCGCTGAGCGTTTCCGCGTCGTGATGATCATCGGCCAGTCGCACGCCCTCCAGCGGTTTTTTGCTGACAAAATCGGTCACCGTGCCGGACAACTTGGGGCGCACGGTGCGCATGGTCGGAACGCAAGCGGACAGGCAAAGGCAGACCAGCAGCAATAAAAGACTAAGTGGGCGACGCATACACGGCCTCCTTCCGGCCTTTGTGCAAATATGCAAAAGTTCTGTCTGATGCCAGGGGGCATGATGCTCCTTGGCCCCAATTTTGTCATACAAACCACATGTTCAGCGCATGGGCATTGCGCGAAAAGAGAAATACGCGTACTGTAATCAGGATTGCATTGTGTACTGTATACCCATGGAGGACCCATGCCTTACATTGAAAAAGTTATCGATGGCCTGAAAAAAAACAGCCCTGGCCAGCCGGAATTCTACCAGGCGGCAACGGAAGTGCTGCACACTTTGCGGCCGCTTCTGGAAAAAGATCCCAAGTATCTGAAAAACAAAATCATTGAAAGAATTGTCGAGCCTGAACGTCAAATCACCTTTCGCGTGGCCTGGGTGGATGACAAGGGCGAGATCCAGGTCAACCGTGGTTATCGCATCCAGTTCAACTCCGCCATCGGGCCTTACAAGGGCGGCCTGCGTTTTCACCCCAGCGTGAATACCGGCATCATCAAATTTCTCGGTTTTGAGCAGATCTTTAAAAACTCCCTTACCGGCCTTGCCCTCGGCGGCGGCAAGGGCGGCTCCGATTTTGACCCCAAAGGCAAGTCCGACAATGAAATAATGCGCTTCTGCCAAGCTTTCATGACCGAACTGTTCCGCCATGTGGGTCCGACCATTGATGTGCCGGCCGGCGACATTGGCGTGGGCGGCAGAGAAATCGGCTACCTTTACGGCCAATATAAACGCCTGACCTCCAGCCATGACGGAGTGCTAACCGGCAAGGGCCTGCTCTGGGGCGGCTCCCTGGTGCGCACGGAAGCCACCGGCTACGGTTCCGTGTATTTTGCCGAAAATATGCTGCGCGACCGGGGCGACTCCCTGGAGGGCAAGGTGTGCACGGTGTCCGGGTCCGGCAACGTGGCCATCTATACCGTGGCCAAGCTGTACCAGGTCGGCGCAAAGCCCGTGACGGTTTCCGACTCGGGCGGCACCATCCACCATGCGGCCGGCATCAATCTTGATGTGCTGAAGCAGGTCAAGGAAGTGGAGCGGGCGCGCCTGACCCGCTATCAGGAGCTGTGCCCGGACGCCAGATACATAGCGGCGACGGAATACCCCAAGGGCCGCAACGCGGTCTGGAGCATCCCCTGCCAGGCGGCCTTCCCCAGCGCAACACAGAACGAGCTTGGCGGAGAAGACGCCAGGGAGCTGGTCAAAAACGGTTGCGTCTGCGTATGCGAAGGGGCCAACATGCCGTCCACCCTGGAGGCCATTGAAGTCTTTCTGGCCGCAAAAACCGCCTGCGGGCCGGCAAAGGCCGTCAATGCCGGCGGCGTTGCCACCAGCCAGCTCGAAATGGCCCAGAACGCCAGCATGCAGCAGTGGTCCTTTGATGAGGTGGACAAAAAACTGCGGGACATCATGAAGCACATCTTCACCAGTGCCAGCGAAACCGCAAAGGAATTCAAGCAGCCCGGCAACCTGGTCCTGGGCGCGAACATCGCCGGCTTTCGCAAAGTGGCGGACACCATGATCAGCCTGGGCGTGTTTTAAACAGGGGCCGCCCGTCGCGGGGGGGAAGCGTTGAACGGCCTTTTGTCCCTTCAGCGCTTCCCCCCGCGACGGGCGGCCCCGCGCCCGCGAACATGGGCGACAATGCGGGGGCAAGGCGTACACGCCCCTTGCGGGGATTTCAAAGGTCCTCAAGCCCTTTTGGCCGCCGAAAGCGCCGGGAGCTTTCGCGCGCGGCCCTGGCTCAGCCTTCGGGCTGTTCCGAGAACTGCCGGATCAGGCCATAGGCTTTTTGCGTCAGCAGCGGCAAATCCGGTTTTGAAATCTGATCGTCTGCGCCAGCCTGCCGGCCCTGATCAAAAACGACCTTGGAAATGAGCGAGGAGAACAAAATTACCGGCAGCCCCTGCAGAACGGGGTCGCCTTTGATCATCCGGGTCAGGGCATGCCCGTCCAGTTCGGGCATCTCTATGTCGGATATGACAAGCTGCACATAGTCCGTAATCTTTTTCCCGGCCTCTCCCGCCTGCCGTTCCCAGTGTTTCAACCTTTCCCATGCCTCCCGGCCGCAAGTAGTCTTGGTTACGGCAAAATTCGCTCCTTCCAGACAACTGGCGATAAGCGCGCGCACGGAGGGCGAATCATCGGCAATAAGCACGTGAAAGCCTTGGCCGTCAATGCTTACCGCTTTTTCAGCAAGCGCTTCCATGCTTACGGAAGGGGCCATGCTGGCAATGATCTGTTCCATGTCCAGCAAAAAAACGATGCGATTGTCAAAACGCACAACGCCGGTGACGGAATCCATGCTGAACGATTGCAGGTATTTGCCCGGGGGCTCCACCTGCGTCCAGGTCATACGGTGGATGCGCGTCACGCCGGAAACGATAAAGGCGGTGACCACACCGGAAAATTCGGAAACAATGACCTTTTGCGACTCTTCCGTCAGACTGCGCTTGCCCAGCCAGAGGCCGAGATCCACCAGGGGCAGCACCTTGCCGCGCAGGTTGAAGGTGCCAAGGGCGGCCGGGTGATGCTTTGACGGCACTCCGGTGGCGTGGGGCTTGCGGATGATTTCAATGACCTTGGCTACGTTCATGCCGAAATAGCTGCGGTAGTGCTCGTCGCCCTCGACCAGCTCATCAATATAAAACTCTATTATTTCAAGAGCATTCCCGCCCTGTCCGTTTTGTGCTTCCATATAATGTGTCCTTGGCGGCAGTGGCCTTGCGCGCCCATCCGTGTTTCATGCGGCTGCAGCAACCCTGTCCGACAGCCGGAAGAGGCGCGGAAAAGGATATTTCTTTTATAAGATACTGCTTTGCCGTTCTCTTTTCAACAATTAAAGAATAAAACTTTCGCAAGGCCGCCCCCAGACCTTGGCAAAAGCGCTCCGCCCTTGCCGGCTCGGAAATTTGCGGGCAAATTACCCCAAAGAGCGCACAGGCGCATATTGTGTGAAGAATTGGGAGCCCGGCCCCATGAACCCCAGCGGGGGACTCAATCCCCTGCACCCGCTACATTTCGTTTTTCGGGCAGAATTGCGCCATTTCGCACCGCTGGCAAGCCGGGGAACGGGCGCTGCAGACCTCGCGGCCGAACCAGACCAGCCGGTGGTTGATATCGCCCCATTCCTCACGGGGAAACAGCTTCATGAGTTCTTTTTCCGAACGTAGCGGATCCCGGCCGCTGGTCAGCCCCAGCCTGTGGGCAATGCGGCCCACATGCGTGTCCACCGCAAGCCCCTCATTGATGCCAAAGGCGCCGAAGAGCACCACATTGGCCGTCTTTCTCGCCACTCCGGGCAAGGTCAGAAGTTCGGCCATGCTGGACGGCACCCGCCCGTCGTAGCTCTCCATGATTTTCCGGGCCGCGCCGACAAGATTTTTCGCCTTGTTCCGAAAAAAACCCGTGGACCTGACATAGACCTCCACCGCCGCTGGCTCGGCCCCGGCCATGGCCGCTGGATCAGGCCAACGGGCGAACAGGGCCGGGGTGACCATGTTCACGCGGGCATCGGTGCACTGGGCCGCGAGCATGGTGGCCGCCAGCAGCTCCCATGGGTTGCGCGCCCGCAAATGCGTTTGCGGAGCGGGGTAGCGTATCTTCAGTAAAGAAAGGACCCTGGCGGCTGTTTCCCTTTGCTCGGGGCCGGGCGCGGCGGTATTTTCCGGGCCGGCCCGCCCCGGCGCTTTGAAGGCCCCTTTTGCCGCCCGCTGTTTTTTTTGCGCCCGGCCTTTGCCGTCAAGGTCTCCCGGCGCATCGCCTTTCCCTTGTTTTTTATCAATTTTATCTGTTTTTTTCATATGATACCCCGCTCGGACCAAAAGGGAAGAAAAGGGCGCCGCCCTGCCATTTGCATATTTGTCATTGCCTTGCACTTACGATATAAAGCTTGGAGTTCCAAGGAACAATACCATATGATAGCTTTTCGGGAGCACGGCATGCAGGCTTTTTTCGTGTATGTTACCGCTCCGGATATCCAATGCGCCGGAAAGATCGCCGAAGCGCTGGTCGCTGAACGTCTTGCGGCCTGCGCGAATATTCTGGACGGCATGGAGTCCGTATACTGGTGGCAGGGTACGCTGGAACACGGCAAGGAATGCATCCTCATCTGCAAATGCACGGCAGAGCGCTACCCCGCGCTGGAAAAGCGCATATGCGAACTGCACCCCTATGATACGCCCTGCATTGTCGCCCTGCCCATACAGCAGGGCTACGCTCCATTTATGCGCTGGCTGGAGGAAGAAAGCCGTCCTTCGGGGCAATAGGGGCGGTTATTTGAAATAGCGGGCCAGCGGGGGCGGAACTCCCTCCGGTCCCGAGCCCGGCAAAAAAAAACCCGACACGCACATTATCAAGGAGCTTCTTTTGGCCATATACATCACCGGATCCCTTGCTTACGACCGGATCATGAACTTTCCGGGCGTCTTTACCGATTCCATCCTTCCGGAACACATCCATGAGCTTAATGTGTCATTCTTCATTGACAGCCTCATCGAACAGCTCGGGGGCAACGCGGGCAACATCGCCCATACCCTTGCCCTGCTGGGGGAAAAGTCCTGCGTGGTCGCAACCGCCGGCAAGGACTTCGCCCGCTACGCCTCTGTTTTTGAACAGCGCGGCCTTGGCCTGGACGGCATTTTGCGGCTCGAAGACGAATTGACGGCCAGCGCCTATATCATGACCGACAGGAACAACAACCAGATTACAGGCTTTCATGCCGCAGCCATGATGACGCCCAGCACCTACGATTTTCCCGACCTTGACCCGGAAGCGGACATCGCGCTCATAGGGCCGTCCAATCCCGACGATATGCGACGCCATCCGCAGCTTTTCAAGGAGCGCGGAGTTCGTTATATTTATGACCCCGCGCAGCAGATTCCCATCCTCAGCAAGGAGGACCTGATCGCGGGCATAGAGGGCGCATATATTCTGGTCGGCAACGATTACGAAATCCGCATGATCATGAACAATACCGGACTTGACAAGGAGGCCCTGCTGGCCATGACAGGGCGCGGCATTGTGACCACCATCGGCGAACAGGGCTCGCTGGTAAGCGAAAAGGACGCCGAGGATGTCGCCATCGCGGCCGTGCCCGTCAGTATGGTTGTGGACCCCACAGGCGCGGGCGACGCTTACCGCGCCGGGCTTATCAAGGGTCTGCTCCTGAAGCAGCCCCTGGCCGAGTGCGCCCGGCTCGGGAGCACCTGCGCCGCGTTCTGTATCGAACAAAACGGCACCCAGGGGCATGACTTCAGCCTGGAGGCCTTTTTTCAGCGCCATGCGGCCGCCTTTGGAGAGTCGGTATAGCGGCTTCGTCCGCCGCGTTCAGCGCGCAAGGCCCCGCACGCAGGGGGGCAGGCGGCGAGAAGCGCAGGCAGAGTACGCCAGGACAACAAGGCCCCGCACACACGGGGGCAGGCCGCCCGCCGGGTACGCGAGTGGACCGGATCCTGCAAGCCCCGGCGCGCGAGGCAGGCAGGCAGCCCGGATACAGAAGCGCGAACTCTGCGCAAGGCCCGGCACACGCCAAGGGCCGGGCGGATAATGTTATGAGGCCTTGGGCCCGTCCTTGACGGAAAAAACAAAACGCCGGGAACCCTGGAAAACAAAAACGAGCTTTTCACTTATGCAGTATTCGGATAAAGATTATCAGTTTCTGGGCAAGCAGGTAGCCGCTGGACGCTATGTCAGCCGCGCCACGCTCTTTCTTTCGCTCGTCCTGGTGCTGCTGCTCGGCATGTGCCTGGGGCGCTATCTGTTTCCGTACAACCCGGCGCCCGGCGCTTACGCCGGCGAGCGCAGGGCCCTCGGCCAGGCCGCAGCTCCTGGAGAGGCGCAGCAGTCTTCCGGGCTGATCCGTGCGGTGGAGCCAGAGAACCAGATTCTGCAATCCATCATCGAGCATGAAGACTCGGTCCGCAAGAATCCGGAAAACCTGGAGGCCTGGGTCCATCTGGGCAACCTGTACTATGATGCGCGCGAACCAGCCAAAGCGGTCAACGCCTACAACAAGGCCCTGGAACTCAAGCCCGACATGCCGGATGTGCTGGTTGACTGCGGCGTCATGTACAAGGCCCTGCGCCAGTATGACAAGGCCCTGGAATATTTTGCCCGGGCCATTGAATACGAACCCCGGCACGAATACGCGCACTTCAACAGCGGCATAGTCCTGTTCAACGATCTCCACCGTAAAGACGAGGCCCTGGCATTCTGGCGCAAATTGGTGGCCATCAACCCCAATGCCAAAGCCCCTTCCGGGGTGCTGGTATCCAAGATTGTGCAGGATCTGGAAAACGAGTGATCCTGGCCTGGTAGCGAAATGCGAACTTTTCTTCTCACCTGCGCGCTTTTGTTTGCCCTGACCGCAACAGCGCATGGCAAATTTCTCAGCGCCGACCGCATAACGGCCCCGGAACCGCTGCTTCCCTATTGCTCCTGGCTGGCGGACCCGGCCGGCAAACTGAGCATAGACAGCATTACCTCGGCTGAATGGCAGGGGCGCTTTGCCGCCTTGCAGGGCGGCATTCCCCTGAAAAGTTCCGGCCCGGTCTGGCTGCGCCTTGTGCTGTTCAAAAACCAGGCCGGCCCCGGAAGCAGCGTGCCCCTGGCCGAAAAAACGCGCCTGGTCATCAATCTGGGTGAACTGCCCCCGGGAAAAACCCGGATCTTCCTGTCCGAAAGCACAGGGCAGGTGCAGGTGCAGGGCGTCTGGCACAGTGAATTCGTCTCGTCCGGAGAAAATATCCCCCTGCCCGAGCCGGGCATGTTGCCTGTCAGTGTTTATATCCGCATGGATGAAATGCCCGGCTTGTGGTTTTCGCCCCTGGTCGGGCCGGAAGACAGCCTCAGCCCCCCGGTTATTCCGCCGGATCTGCTGCTCCCCGGTCTGCTTATAGCGGCGGCGGCGGCCTGTCTGCTGAGGGCGGTGGGCAGCCGCGCGCAGTGGGCCTTTTGGGGGGCCATGTATCTGCTCTGCATCCTTTTCCAGGTCATTCTCCGTATTCCGGGCCAGAGCCAGGGCTTCGGACTGAACGATCTCCCCGCCCTGCTCGCCCCGGGCATGGCGCTGATTCTGCTGCCGCATATCGGGCGTTGCATGTTCCGCACGGATCGCCTCTCGCCCATCCAGGACGCCGCCCTGTATCTCTGCTCCCTGCTTGGGGTAGCCCTGGCCCTGGTGCCGCTGATTCCCGGATTCGACTGGATGATCCGCCTCTTCCCCCTCTGGACCCTGCTCATCATCCCGGTGCTGCCCCTGAGCCTGGGCGCCCTGGCCTCAAAAAAACCGGGCTCCCTGGCCTTTTTCGGCGCATGCGCCATGCCTGTTCTGGGCGGCGCTGTGGCCCTGTACGCCCTGCTCAGCGGAACACAGCTGCACCCGCTTGTTTTTCAGAGCGGCATCTGGGGCGCGGCTGTCGGCGGCCTCGGGCTCTTCCTCGCCCGGATTCCGGCGGGCGGCGCCCTTGAAGAAGGTCTGCGCGGTCCCGCCTACTCGGGCTGGACCACCGGGCAGGAACCCTTTGCCAATGTAAAGCCCTCCCCCCTTGCTCTGGCCAATGAAAACGCCGTTGTCAGACCATATACGCCGCAAAACGCCCAGTCCACGGTGCGTCCGGTTTCAAGCCCCGCCCCGGCCGCCGAGGCGGGAGCGGCCATGGCGCAGGCGGATGCGGCGGCTCTGGAGCAAAGCAGGGCCGGTGACGGTGAGCTCAAATATGATTCCATGTACGAGTCCGCCTTCAACATGACGGACGAGAGCCCGGAGCCCCCGGCGGCGCCAGGCGCGCAGGACGCGGGCGGCGCAAGGGGCCTGGCGCTGGACATGGATATCAGCACCCTCAAAGCCCAGCCCGCTCCCGCGCCATCCTATCCGGAGCCAGCGCCGCAGGCGGTTGAAGCCCCAAGCCTGGAAGGCGCGCGGGTGATCTCGCTGGTGGATGACGATGTGACGGTTTACGGCCCCGACGAGGTGCCCGATTTCAGTACCGGCGTTACAAGCGAAACAAGGGAAAAACTCGGCATCAACCGCAGCGGCAAAAGCAGCCCCGCGCCGGGCGGCGGCTTTATTTTCAATCTGCACGCCCTGGTGCGTGAGGTGCATGACGTCATCTACCCCCTGGCCACCGCCAAGGGCCTGCTCTTTTCCTGGTATATCGCTCCTTCGCTGCCCACCCTGCTCCAGGGCGACGCCCCGCGCCTGCGCGAGGCCCTGACCCTGCTGCTGCAAAACGCAGTGCAGTCCACGCAGCGCGGCGCGGTCAATCTGGCCGTGCGCCAGAATCCCGGCAGTGGTTCCGGGACGCAGGCGGCGGGACAGAACGCTCCCTGTGAAATGCTTTTTTTAATAAACGACAGCGGGTCAGCGCAGCGCACCGATGCGGGCTTTTTTCAGGCCTGGGAACTGGCGGTGCATACAGGCGGCACCTTTACGGTTGACTATTCGCCGTCGGGCGGAACCCAGATCAGTTTTACCGCCTGTTTCGCCCGTCCTTCGGAAGAAGAAGCGGCACGGCATATGGCCATGTACCCCGTCAATGCCGAAGGCATGGTTGACGCCCACTTTAGCGGCGGCATGGATGAAGACGAGCCCATTCCCGTGCTGGAGACCATCAATCCCCCTGAAAGTCTCAAGCGGGTGGACCTGCAGCCCGACGCCAGCTATGACGACAGCGAAGACGAACTTGTCGTGCACAGCTATCCCCTGGACCAGGATCTGCAGGAGGCGCCGGCCCCCGCGCCCGAGCCGGTGACTCTGCCCGCCCCGGCCGCGCCGGAGCCGCAGCCTGTGCCGCTTACTGCCGCGCCGGAGTTGGAGCTGGAACGGACAGTTCCCTACGGACAGGATGAGTACGGCGCTGGCGAAGGCCCCGGGCCGCAGCCCCATGGCAGCGGAAGCGATGGGTCCGCAAGATCCGCCGGCGACCATGCGGCAGGGGAAATAAACGGGCGCGAGGACGCAAACGAGGTTCTCCCGGCGCACATGGCACGGGCGGACGCTCCCGCTGCCGGAGCAGCCGCTCATCCTGAAAACGGGAGAGACGGGCCGGAGGGGCCGGAAGGTGCAGGGGCGGATGCTGCCGTGCAGGAAGAGGATGAGGACGAAGACATTACGGAGCTGGTGACCGAGGCGGAACAGGCCTTGAAGCTTTCCGCGCAAAAAGCCTCCGCCTATCTTGCCGCCGCTTCGCCGCAGGTGCTGGAAGCGGTGGACAAGGCCATGAGCTACAGTCCGCCCCCGGCGCAGGAGGAGCGTTCCCGTTTCGGCGAAGAGGCCGACGCCCTTTTGGCGCGCCCGCCCGCCCGCCAGCCCATGGCGGCTGCGGACACCCCGGCGCGTATCCTGGCCGGCGAGATGACGGCCAGCAACAGGCGGCTTCTCATCCATTATCTGGAAAAGCTCCCCTACGAACACCTCAATGCCAGTTCCAATGACGATGTGCTGGCCATGGCCAGGGAACGCGACCTGGGCTTGATTATTTTTGATGCGGACATGCCGGAGCAGGATATCATCAAGTCCATCCTGAACCTCAGAGCCCAGGAGCAGGAGGGCGGAAGCTACCCCGCGAGCATTCTTGTGCTGACCAGCCACGAGGCGCAGTCCGCACGCATGCTCGGGGCCGGCTGCAGCCATACCCTGACGAAACCGTTCATGCAGGAGGCGCTGCTTGAGATTGTAGCCCAGGCCATTCCCGGCCTTGCCTCTTTCGCCGGCTACCCCTCCCGCCCGGCGTACAGCGGGCGGGCTTCCGGAGAATGGGGCTCACCCGGCGAAGCGGCACGCGCTCCCCAGCACGAGGAAGCGGGAGATTCCTTTGTCGCCTTCATGCGCGCCCCCCTGGAAACGGCGCAGCCGCCGCATGAAGAGCGGGTTCTTGCGCTGCATGCCGAACCCGGCGACATGGCGGCCATTGAGAGCGGCTATTCCCGCCCCGACAGGGCCGGGGAGGAAGATCCGGAATTCATGGTGCTCACGGATAGCGCCATGGCCGGAGCGGCCTACGCCCACGGCCCCGACATGTCGCAAGGACTATCCGGAGCAGGCGCTGTCATGACGGCCGGGCAGCAGGCGCAGCATCGGCAGGCCGAGGCCCACTCCAGCGCAATGAGTCTGTCCCCGGGAGCGGGCTGGGATACCTTGTCCGCCGCATCCGGGCCGCCCCTGGCGCAGTCCTGGCAGGAACCGCAAGCCCATATGGACGAACTGGGGGAAGAGGATGCCGAAGCGGGTGACGGACAGCAGGCAGCCGCGCTTGCGGAGCAGCCCGCCCGGGCGCAAGGCAGTGCCTTGGCGCGGCCCGAACCGGTTGAAGCGGCTGAAGCCGTAAAAACCGCCACTGGCGCCCCGGGATCGTATCCGGACACGGAGCCTGAACAAAAAGCGCTGGCGGACCAGAAGGCCGAGACACTGACTGGCAAGGATCCTGAAGCCGATCCGGCTGAGTCCACCGCGCTCGCCGCGCGGCAGGCCATGGCCCGGATGGCTGAGCTGGCTTCGAAACAGGCACAGGCCCCGGAACAGGACTCGAAACAGGCTCCTGGGCAGACTTCCGAGCAGGCCGGAGCACAAAATGCCCCATCCGCCGGCAGCGCGGCCGCCGTAGCCCAGTCGTCACAGGAACGGACGTCACAGGAACGGGCGGCAGGGGCTCAGGCGGCGCCGGCCCCAGGCCAGGACGCGGGCGGCGGAGCTGACGCCGAGGGGCAGGCCCTCAGGGCGGCGCAGGAACGCCACAAGCAGATTGAGCAGGAGCGGGCGCAAAAAGAGCAGGAAGAGCAGCAGAAAGAGCGCGAGCAGCCGATCACCGTACGGCTCCAGCCGGCTAAAAAAGACGACGAAGAGCTTGCCGCGCACAGTGGCGCCGGCATGAACGCTGAGAAGCCCGAAAGCGACGCCGCGCCCGAGGAAAGCGCCGCGCCTGAACCGGCAAGGGCTCAAAGCGGCAGGACACGACCGCAAATGGCTCCCCCCAGGGCCAGGGTGAAAAACGGACGTTCCTCAATCATCATTTCGCCCGAAAACAAGGGCAGAAGAGCCGGCGGCGAGGAAGCCACGCACAGAGCTGCCGCAGGACAATCCAGAGTGACCATACGCCCCTTGCCCGCCGCAGAGGAAGGGGCGGACCAGAATGCGCGCCATGGCGCAGGCGGCGCTCAGGATACGCCTGCTCCGGCCCTGGCGGAAGAAGCGGCCCCGTCCCAGGAAAACGCGCAGAACCTTGCGGAAGCGCCGCAGCCGCCGGAAGTCTATTTTTACCCCTTGCCCGACATTGACGGCGAGACCCTGGACAGCACCATGCTGCCCCTTGTGCCCGGCCTGATCCACTTTTTGCGGGACATCCTGGGCAATATCAAGGCAGCGGCTGGAGCGGGCAACAGCCTGGTAGCCCAGGAAGGGGCCAGCCGCATGGCCGGCAGGGCCGAAGACTTCGGGCTGCAGCGCCTTAGCAAGATCGCCCGTTGCATTGAACGCGCGGCTGAGGCGGACGATCTGGAGGCGGTGTCCAACTTGATGACGGATCTCGAGCCGGCTACCGAGCGCTACATCACGGCACTGGATCAAAGCTTCCAGACCTTCCTCAATCTGGACCGCTGACAGGCTTACCCATGCCCACAGCGCATGCCATCATACCCGCGCGCTACGCTTCCAGCCGTTTTCCGGGCAAGCCCCTGCTGCTGCTGCATGGGCGCCCCATGTTCCGGCATGTATGGGAGCGGGCCTCGCGTTGTCCGCAACTGGCTTCGGTCACCCTGGCCACCGACGATGAGCGTATAATGGACGCGGCCAGGGCGCATGGAGTGCCGGCCTTGCTGACCTCCAGCGCGCACAGGAGCGGAACAGACCGCATTTTCGAAGCCGCCCGCCTGCTCGGGCTGCCGCCCGAGGCTGTAGTGGTCAACATCCAGGGCGATGAGCCCGCCCTGAACCCCGAAGCGCTTGGCGAACTCCTGTCCGCTTTTTCCGACCCCGGCGTACAGGCGGCCACCCTTGCCCACGCCCTTGACCCGGCGGATTTTGACAGACCGGACAAAGTAAAGGTGGTCCTTGCCGCCAACGGCGACGCCCTGTATTTCTCCCGCGCCCCCATCCCTTTTTCCAGAGACGGGCAACGGCCGAGGCCCGCCCTCGGGCATATCGGCATCTACGCCTTCAGCATGCGCTGTTTGCAGCGTTTTGTGGAGCTGCCCCCTTCGTCCCTGGAAAACACGGAAATGCTGGAGCAACTGCGCCTGCTGGAAAACGGGATTCCCATTCGCGTAGTGCGCACCCAAAAAAACGCCCCCGGCATCGACCGGCCCGAAGACGTGGCGCGAGTGCTTCCCCTGCTCGATCCTTGAGCAGGAGGACGCGGGCCGCAAGGACCGGGCGCGGCCGGCCTACCCTGCCGTGCGGCCATTGCCTACGGCGCAGATTCGGTTTACAAACAGAAAGGTTTTTTGCGTTCACGCGCGCGAGCGGCCTTTTTGCCGTTCGCCACGCCGGCTCTGTCGCGCCTTGCGTGCCCGGGCCGACAACCATCTTTGCCAGGAGGCAAAAAATGTCCTTGAAAACTATGTTCACCGCCCTTGTCATGAGCCTTGCCATGGCCACAACGGCCATGGCCGCCGAAACGATCAAAATCGGCGTGTACCTGCCCCTGACCGGCCAGAATGCCTTTGGCGGCCAACTGGAGCTTGAAGGCATCCAGCTTGCCCACAAGGAAGTGCCCGAAGTGCTGGGCCGTAAAGTGGAGCTGGTCATCGTGGATAACAAGTCCGACAAGGTGGAAGCGGCCAATGCCGTTATGCGCCTGACTTCGCGCGACGAGGTCACCGGCATCATCGGCACTTACGGCTCCTCCCTGGCCCTTGCCGGCGGTGAAGTGGCCGAGAAGGCCAAAACGCCTGTTATCGGCACTTCCTGCACCAACCCCCTGGTTACGGAAGGCAAAAAGTACTATTTTCGCGCCTGCTTCATCGATCCCTATCAGGGCGCCGGGGCGGCGACTTATGCCATCAGGAATCTGGGCGCAAAAAAGGCGGCCATTTTGAAGGAAGTTTCCAACGATTACGCAGTCGGTCTGGCTTCTTTCTTCAACCGTTCCTTCACCAAGCTTGGCGGCGAGGTTGTGTCCAATCTCAACTATACCGCCGGCGACCAGGACTTTACCGCCCAGCTCACGCAGATTATCGGCCAGAAGCCCGACGTGCTCTTCATCCCCGCCTATTTTGCCGAAGGCGCGATCATCATGAAGCAGGCCCGCGAACTTGGCGCGGAATTTCGCATCATGGGCGGCGACGCCATGGACAACCCGGAAACCGTTAGCATCGGCGGCAAAGCTGTGGAAGGCTTTTTGCACACCACCTTCCCCTATGACATGGGCATGCCCAACATGAACGCCACCGCCAAGAGGTTCACGGAAAACTGGAAGGCCGCATACCCGGACAAGGACCCCAACGTGAACGCGGCTCTGGGCTACACCTGCTACATGATGTTCATTGACGCCATCAAGACCGCCGGCAGCGACGACCGGGAAGCAATCACCAAAGCCCTTGCCGGGCTCAAGGATTTCCCCGCCGTTACCGGCATGCTGACCATCAACGCCACGCACGACGCTGAAATGCCCATCGGAGTCAT
>JAJDJN010000002.1 GCA_030267245.1 Desulfovibrio sp. OttesenSCG-928-A18 | reverse complement strand
CCGTCGCTGCCCCAGGTAAAAAAGGGGTTGTCGTAGTAGCTCCAGGGCAGTGTCTCCACCTCCTGCCGGGTGCTCCAGCGGACAAAGGAAAAACTGAGCTGATCGCGGCGCGAATGGCTGCACAGCTCCTTCCACCAGAGCTCGCACAGAGCCCGGCAGCGCGGGTCAAGGTGCCTTCGCACCATAAAGTTCCCGACATGCAGCCCGTACCCGACGGGAAAGCCGAGGGAGCGGTAGGCGTACATCTGGCGGCGCACTAGGGCGGGGTCGTCTAGGCCGTACAACAGCACTGTTTCGGCTTCGGCATAGGCGCAACCGCGCTCCTGGTGCGGCATAAGGGCCATGGGCAGACGCCGCGTCGCCCGCTCAAGCAAGGAACGCGTCAGGCCGGGGCGCAGGGTGCAGTTGCCGTCAACCCATAGAGAAATGGTGTATTCCGGCAAAAAAAGATGCGGCAGCAGCTTGACCCGGCGCGAATCCCGGTGCGGGTCGGCCAGCACGGGAACGGTCCGGCGGATCTGCCAGACCCCGTCCGTGGCGAGATCCGCATCGGTGAAACACACGTAGTCAAGGGAAGGATCGGGCGCTTCAACAAAAGGCAGAGGGTCATATCCGCCGTAAATGCCCGTATAGATAACGCAACGTTCCCGCTCCGCGCTGTTCACGCCTCCCCCGTCCGACGCATATGGCCTTGCATGTGTTTTCAGGCTTCCTGCCGCCGGCCCCGGCCGTTACGCGCATGAAGTCTGCAGATTTATGACTATCATGCATTTATGCCTTGATAACGTACAAAAGTAAAGGAAAGCTTCGCGCTTCAACAGTGTCCGCGCCCTTTTTCAGAGTTCGCGCACGACCCGGCAGGGGGAGCCCAGGGCCAGAACATTGGAGGGCAGGGATTTGGTCACCATGCTGCCGGCGCCTATGGTCACGTTGTCGCCGATGCTGACGCCGGGCATGATCGTGCAGTTGCCGCCGATCCAGACCCCGTTGCCGATGCTCACGGGCGCTGTCAGGCCGATGGCAAAGGGAAAGCCGCCGCTGCGGTGCACATGAAAGCGTTCTTCGGCCCTGAGCGGATGAAACACCGTATAGACATGCACTCCCGGACCGATGAGGGTGTTGTCGCCCAGGCGGATTTCATTGCAATCCAGGAACACGCAGTTCATGTTCACTTCGCAGTTGTTGCCGAAGTGGATGAAGCAGCCGTAATCCACAAAAAAAGGCGCGGTGATCTGCAGGTTCTCACCGCAGGAGCCGAGCAGCGCTTCCAGAATGCGGCGCTGCCCCGCTTTATCGGCATAATCGAGCTGGTTGTATGCGCGGGCCAGGTTCTTGCCCTTGTGCCACAGCTCCATGAGTTCGGGGTCGCCGCAGTCGTAAAGCTCGCCGGCCAGCATTTTTTCTTTTTCGGTCATTGCCCGCTCCCTTTCCTGGAAATTCCAGGGTTAAAACGCCTCCGGAGGCCAAAAAATCCGGGCAGGCTCTAAAACAGATCCAGCAGCCAGAAACAGAGCGCCCCCACCAGGCCCGAGGCCGGGATGGTCAGCACCCAGGCGATGATCAGGTTGCCGGCCACGCCCCAGCGCACGGCGGATAGGCGTTTGGTGGAACCGACACCGAAAATGCAGGCCGTGATGGTATGCGTGGTGCTGATGGGCGCGCCCAGCAGTGAAGCGCCGCCTATGACCATGGCCGCCGAGGTCTCCGCCGCGAAGCCGTGCACCGGCTCAAGCTTGAAAATCTTGTGCCCCATGGTCTTGACGATTTTCCAGCCGCCAAGGCCCGTGCCCGCGGCCATGGCCAGGGCGCAGGCGATCTTGACCCAGAGCGGCACCGTTATGTCGTCGATCTGCCCGAAAATGAGCAGGGCCAGGGTAATGATGCCCATGGTCTTCTGGGCGTCGTTCAAGCCGTGGCTGAGGGCCATGACCCCGGCCGAGGCGATCTGTGATTTGCGAAAAATGCGGTTGACCAGGGGCCTGTTGACCCTGAAAAACAGAATGCAGATGACGCCCATGAGCACAAGGCCCATGGCGAAGCCGGCCAGGGGAGAAATGAGCAGCGGCAGGACCACCTTTTTGATGATGGACGCGCCGTTCAGGGACTGGGCCCCGGCATGAGCCAGGGAAGCGCCCATCAGACCGCCGATCAGGGCGTGGGACGAGGACGAGGGAATGCCGAAATACCAGGTGATGCTGTTCCAGGCGATGGCGCCGACAAGGGCCGCCAGCACGAGAATATGACTGCCCGCCACCACTTCCGGACGCACTATGCCGCCACCCAGGGTATGCGCCACCTCGGTCCCGAGCAGCGCTCCCACCAGGTTGAGCAGGGCCGCCATACACACCGCGAAACGCGGGGTAAGCACCTTGGTGGACACCACCGTGGCAATGGCGTTGGCGCAGTCGTGCGCCCCGTTGGTAAAGTCGAAAACAAGGGCGGCAATGACGATGAGGACCAGAAGGAGAGGTACCTCAAACATTTTTCAAAACCGCTTCTTCAATGGCTTGGGCGAGGTCAACCACGCTGGCGATGACCAGTTCCATGCGGTCATAGGTCTGGCTCCATTTGTGCATGTCCAGCAGGTCCGTAGTCGTGGGGTTTGGCAGGTCGTGCAGTTCGACCAGCCCCATGCTCAGCAGCATTTCACTTTCTTCATGCAGAACGCGAAAAGCCCTGGAGTCGTGGCTGTCCCGCTTGCGCGACAGGCCCCGGAGCATGGAGCCGACCAGAACTGTCATGCCGTTCAGGGTCCGGCCGAGCTGCAACATGGGAAAGCGTATGCGGTCGAATTCAAAAATATACAGCCTGTTGGCCATATTCTGCATGAAGTTGATGGCCTCTTCCTGCGCCTTGTTGATGTGCAGTATATCCTCGCGGTCGATGGGGGTGATGAAAGTCTGCGACAGATGCCGGGTCAGGGTCAGGTATATGCCGTCGGCCTCTTCTTCAAGCAGGGAGATCTTTCTGTGCGGCTCGTCCACAAGGGTATGATCCCTGAGCAGTTCGGCCAGGGAGGAGGCCACCGCGCAGAGGATGTCGTTTTGTTTGATGAGGAGTTCAAAAAAAGGCGCACCTTTGGGCAGGAGAAAATGGAACATGGGCAAATCTCCTGTTACCGGCTTTGAGCGGCGGTGAGGGAGTATAAAAGAACAACGCTTCCGGCACGGATGTCTTGCCGCAGCGACGCTTTTGCCTGAAGCCGCCGCCATCCTCAACATGAATAACAAAGGACCCGGCGCATCACAAGAGAGGGGCAGGAGATTTGGGCAGTTTTGGCAGCGCATGATGCGCATTGTCTAATATGCGCGATTGAAGTACGATGCGTGGAGTATCTACGCCAAGGAAGGGAATTAGTAATCCGCCATGCCGCAACTTTTCTCCATGCCTCCGGTGGGCCAAAAATTCGCGCGCGCCAAAGCGCAGCTCAAACGCGACGACACCATACGCGCCCTTGAATCCATACTGACCGCCCTGGACGAATACGAGCCCGGACGCCTGCCGCGCCAGGTCTGCTTTGAAATCGAAGTGCTCATTGCCGAATGCGTCCAGGACCTCAACCGCCAGCCGGCCGTACGCAATATCTTCCAGTCCCTGGCAAAATCAAAAAATGCCGCCCTGCCCTACACCCCGGGCGAGGAAAAAAAGCTGCACGGCACCCTGATTCTGTTGCACAAGGCCCTCAGCCAGAACGTCAAGGTAAAAGAGGAGGACGCCGCCGAAAAAAAACTCAAACGCAAATGCGCCCTGGAACAGAGCGGGCTGGAGCACCTGCGCTCCGGCGACAAGCCCAGGGGCAGAGCGTCCTTTCGCCTTCTGGCGGAGGAATACGGCGATGAACCGGGCCTGCTCGCCCAACTGGGCGAATGGTTCATGCAATTCGCCCTTTTTTTTGAAGCGGCCGAAATGCTGGAACAGGCCATGGAGCGCTTTCCCAAAGAAAGCAAGGCATACGGCCTGGCCGCCAAATGCTATACGGAACTGCGCGAATTCGAAAAGGCCGAATCGGTCTACCTGCGCGCGGTCAAACAGTTCGGCAGCCATCCGCGCACCCTTTTGAACATGGCCAAGCTCTACATGCAGTGGAACAAAAAAGAAGAAGCCTTTCGCGCGGCGCAAGAGGCCTGGAATAAAGACAATTCACTGAGCGAAGCCCGTGAGATAGCGGATAAATTCGCTTGAACCGGCCCCGGCACGCCGACGCTCCGGGGCCTTTTTCGGATATGGCGGTGATTTTATGCCAGGGCTTCAGCTTCCAGAGCCGCGATCTCGCCCATGACCTGAGCGATCTGAGCGCTTATGCCGGCGACTTCCGAAGCGCTGGCCGAACTCAGGGACGATTGAAGCGACACAAGCCTGGCTTTCAGGCTTTGAATCTTCGAGTCGTTCTCGCTCGAAGAACCGCCACCGCCGCCACCGCCGGAAGCGGCGCCGGTTCCGGCTTCATCCGCATTTTCCTGCTGCGCGTCCTTTGACTTCTGCGCGTCCATGGAGGCCAGCTTTGCCTTTGCTTCATCGGAGATGGTCACGGAATCCGCTCCGAAAAACAACACGCCGCCCTTGTTTTCTTCCTGGGATTTTTTCGAGCTTTGTCCATACAGGGACTCGACAAGTGACGCTCCCGTGGATCCATAAACATTGTTGATGTCCATCGCATACTCCCTTGGCTGATACGAGCTGGAAACTTTTTCCCGATGCTGGAACAAAGTGCACTTTTCGTTCCAGAGGAAAAACTTGCCGTAGCTGATATTTTTCCGAAATTTCCGGTTGACAAGTTTTCCGTTTTGTATTTAGGTCCAGGTATAAAGGAGAACAAGCAGGCATGAAAACCCCGGCGCAAAGCAATATGCCCAACGCGGCAATCTTTCTAGTCTTTTTTGCAGTTACCCGCTTGCGTACGCAGGGGTTCTCATGACGTTTTAGTAGCCTGAAAAGCTGTAGTAAACCGCCGGATCCCTGAGGATCCGGCGGTTTTTTTTTGCTGAAGCGCCGGGCGAAGCGCGGCTGTAAGCGCAAGACATTCGCGGCCGGGCTCGGGGAAGCGACAGCCGGGCGACAAGTGCCGGCCCGGCGAAGAGCTTTGTTTATACGCCACGGTCCCTGCACTTGCCGCCGGGGCCTGCCGTCCCTGCCGGGCAGGCAGCGAAAAATCAAAGTATTTCTTCAAGTGTGAAAGCGTTATCCGTTCTAATCGGAGGACTTATGTTTGCCAGAAACCGTTGCCAAAACGTCGCCCGCTTTGATTTGTCGCAGCCTCCTTTTGATCTGCTGACCCTGACCGAGGCTTCGGCCTTGTCGGCTTCCGCCGATATCGCCTTTTTCGGCGGCGACCAGGAGATACTCCCGGCCAGCAGCGCGGTCGATTGTCTGTATCTGGTCATGAAGGGACTTGTGCGCGAAATGGCGGGCGAGGACGTGGTCGGCGTTTATCGCGAACATGAGTCCTTCGACTGCCGCGCCCTGGCCGTGGGAAAGACCGTGCACAGCTTCGTGGCCCATGAAGAGACCCTTTTGTGCCTTTTTCCCAGGAAAGAGGTTCTCGCTCTGACGGAAAAGAATCCTGCCTTTGGAGCGTATTTTTTTGAAACCGTGGCCGACAAATTCGGACAGTTGAGCCAAAAGCGGGATCGGCGGGAATGGCAGAGTCTATTTGCGGCAAAAATCAGTGATGCCGGCTTCCGTCCGCCGCTGTTCGCCGAGGCGACGGCAACAATCGCCGATGCGGCCCGTTTGATGAAAGAAAACCGCCGCCGTTCCATATTCATCCGTAACGGCGAAGAAACAGGCATTTTTACCACAGGGGATTTTTGCGAAATTGTGGCCAATGCCGTTCCCAATGGAACTCCACTGAAGGAACGCGCGCAGTTTTCACTGTTGAGCTGCGAAAAAGACGAGCAGCTTTTCAACGCGCTTCTCTTGATGACCAGACGCAACGTGCACCGGGTCGTTGTCATGGAACGCGGCGTTCCCGTCGGCGTATTGGCCCAGGCCGATCTTCTTGCCTATTTCTCCAACCATTCGCTGTCGATCGCGCGGCAGATCGAAGCGGCCGCAAATATAGACGAACTTGCGGGCGCGATGCGGAACCTGGAAAGCCTGGTGCAGTCCCTGTCCATGCAGGGGATGAAAATGCCGCAGTTATCGCGCCTCGTTCAGGCCCTGAGTACGCAGTTGATGGCCCGTTTGTGGCAAATGGCCGCCTCCCCCCCGGTTTTTGCGGGCAGCGCTTTGCTTGCCCTGGGCTCCGAAGGACGCGGGGAACAGATCCTGAAGACGGACCAGGACAACGCCCTGATCCTGGCCGAAGGGCTGGACGCAAAAGAAGTTGAGCGCTCGGCCGACAGCTTCACGGAGTATATGCTCGGGCTTGGTTACCCCTCCTGCCCGGGAGGGGTCATGCTCAATCAGGAACTCTGGCGGCACACGGTGCAGGGTTGGGGGCGGCTTCTGCGTGAGTGGGCGGCGCAGTCCGGGGGCAGCGCGCTGATGAATCTGTCCATCTTTCTGGATGCGGAAACGATTGTCGGGCCGGCCTCATGGCTGGCCGCCTGCCGGGGCGCCCTGCGCGCCGGACTGCGCGACGACGACGCCTGGTTTTCACGCATGGCGCTACCGATTGAGCAATTTCAGGCCAAGCGGGCGGATGGCGGTTTCTGGCGGCAGTTGCTTAATCGCGAGGAAAACGCGCGCTTCGATATCAAAAAAGCGGGCATCTTCCCGGTGGTGCACGGTGTGCGCGTGCTGGCGCTGGAAAATCATATTGAAGCCACCAATACTTTCGATCGGCTTGAAGCCCTGGTGTCGAAAAATGTCCTGGAGCGGAGGCTGGCCGATGACGTCGCCGAGTCTCTGGCCTTTTTGATGCGTTTGCGCCTGGAAGCCGGCCTGGATGCCCTGCGCGGGAAAAAAGCCGTGAGCAACGAGGTTGATACGGCAAAACTGTCAACCCTGGACAAGGACTTGCTGCAAGACGCGCTGTCGGTGGTGAAACGATTCAAACAACTGATCAAGCGGCGTTATCGCCTCGACAGGTTCTGACATGCGGGAAAAACTGTGGCGGACCTGGCGGCGGCTCTGGCGGATGCGGCGGCTGAGGGAACCTTACCGGACCTTGTTGAGCGAGGATGACGGCGTTTTGGTCAGCATTGACTGCGAAACCAGCTCGCTCAAGGTGAAGGAAGCCGAACTGCTGTCCATCGCGGCGGTACGCATTGAAGGACAGCGCCTGTGCGCCCGGGATGCCTTTTATACGCTGATCAAGCCGCAACAGGCGCCCGACCGGCGCAACATCCGGGTACACGGACTGCGCCCGTGCGATTTTGGCCAGGGCCTGCCCCTTGCGCAAGCCCTGCAAGAATTTCTGCGTTTCATCAGGGGCAGAACCTTGCTTGGCTATTATCTGCAATACGACCTCGCGGTGTTGAACAAATTTCTCAGGCCCGTGCTGGGAACAGCCCTGCCCAATTACGGGCTTGAAGTTTCCGGGTTCTATTATGACTGGCGCTTTGCCGATTACCCGGGGGCCTGCATTGACCTGAGATGGGAAACAATGATCCGGAACCTTCAGCTTCCCCAGCTTCCACGGCACGATGCCCTGAATGATGCACTAACGGCCGCCATGATGCATCTGGCATTGCAGTCCAGAGGGTATGGAACGCGGGCTTCAACAGCCCTCGGGAGCCGAGGCGCAAAAGATTGCGGACAAAAGCAAGGAGGAGGAAATGGCTTCTGAACTGACGCAGCGGATCCAGCAAAACCCTCAATATCAGCGCTTGCTCAAAAGGCGCAACATATTGAGCTGGAGCCTGACGGGACTGGTCCTCGTAAGCTACTACGGGTTCATTCTGGTGGTAGCCTTTGGCGGAGCATTGCTGGCAAGACCTGTAGCGCCCGGGATGACAAGCACCTGGGGAATCCCTGTAGCCTTTGGCATCATTTTGCTGACGATTGTACTGACGGCAATTTATGTGCGCAAGGCGAATCGTGAATATGGCCATGCACTGAAAGAAGTGCTTGAAAAAGAGGTGTAAAAATCATGACGGAGCGAATACGAAGAGCTTCACGACGGGGAAAAACATACTGGACGCTTCTGGCCGGTTCGGCCCTTTGGGCTGCTTCAAGCCTGCCGGGACCGGCTTTGGCGGCAGCCATTATTGAAGAAGCGCAGAAGCAGGAGACCAACTGGACGGCAATCACCATGTTTGTCTTCTTTGTTGCGCTCTCGCTGGGAATCACCAAATGGGCCGCCTCACGCACCCGTTCAGCGGCGGATTTCTATACGGCCGGGGGCGGTATAACCGGCTTCCAAAACGGCATGGCCATTGCCGGCGATTATATGTCCGCCGCATCTTTTCTCGGGATTTCAGCCGCGGTGATGGCCACCGGCTTTGACGGCCTGATATACGCCATCGGTTTTCAGGTGGGCTGGCCGTTAATTACCTTTTTGCTGGCGGAACGTTTACGCAATCTGGGCCGCTTTACCTTTGCCGACGTGATGGCCTACAGGCTCCAGCAGGTCCCCGTCCGGATTTTTGCGGCTTCCGGAACGCTGGTGGTGGTGCTGTTTTATCTGATCGCGCAAATGGTGGGTGGTGGACAGCTCATCAAATTGCTCTTCGGCCTTGACTATACTTATGCGGTGTTCATTGTGGGCCTGCTGATGATGGCCTACGTGCTGTTCGGCGGAATGTTCGCAACGACCTGGGTGCAGATTATCAAGGCGATCCTGCTGCTTGGCGGCGCGTCGTTCATGGCCTTCATGGTGATGGCCCGGTACGGGTTCAATCCGGAGAAACTGTTTTCAGCCGCTGTGGAGGTTAAAAAAAGCGCTTCGATCATGGGGCCGGGCGGATTCGTCAAAGACCCTGTTTCCGCGATCTCCCTTGGCGTGGCTCTTATGTTCGGCACGGCCGGGCTGCCGCACATCCTGATGCGTTTTTTCACCGTGCCCGATGCAAAAGAAGCAAGAAAGAGCGTTCTGTGGGCGACAACCTGGATCGGCTATTTCTACATCCTGACATTCATCATCGGTTTCGGCGCCATTGTATTCGTCAGCACGAATCCGGAATTTCTTGAAGCTGGCGGCAGTTTGCGCGGCGGCGGCAACATGGCCGCGGTTCATCTGGCCAATGCGATTGGCGGCAATATTTTTCTCGGCTTTATGTCGGCGGTTGCTTTTGCCACTGTGCTTGCCGTGGTGGCCGGATTGACCCTTTCCGGAGCATCGGCCGTGGCCCACGATTTATATGCCGTGGCCTTAAAAAAGGGCAAGGCCTCTTCAAGGGACGAGCTGCGGGTCTCAAAGGCCACAACGGTTGTCCTGGCCATCATTGCGATGTTTCTCGGCATAATATTCGAAAAACAAAACGTGGCCTATATGGTGTCGCTGGCCTTTGCCATCGCGGCTTCGGCCAACTTCCCGGCCTTGATCCTTTCCGTCCTCTGGAAAGGATGCACAAGCAAGGGCGCTGTCATCGGCGGCTTCATCGGCCTGCTTTCGGCCCTGGTGCTGACGCTGCTGTCCGACGTCGTCTGGGTGACCACCCTGGGTAATCCGGCAGGCAGCGCGCCCTTCCCCTATTCATCACCGGCCATCTTTTCCATGCCTTTGGCCTTTTTGAGCATCTGGCTGATTTCCTTGCTCGATCGCAGCGCCCAAGCGCAAAAAGAGCGGGATGCCTTCGACGATCAAAAGATTCGTTCGGAAACAGGCCTGGGGGCGTTCAAGACGGAAGCACATTGAGCAAACACCGCACCGCCCGGCCGGTCCCTCCCAGCAATGCGTTGGCCGAACAATTTTTTTCGCCAAATCAGCAAGCATGGCAAAAAAACTATTGACGCGCCCCCCCTGCTGAGGTAAACACCCTTCTCGCGGTATAGAACCGCACCGAGCAAGCGTCCCCATCGTCTAGCCGGCCCAGGACAACGGCCTTTCACGCCGTCGACAGGGGTTCAAATCCCCTTGGGGACGCCAAATGATTCCCATAGGTTACGCTCCAGTAGCCTTTAAATTACTCGGTTCTGTGTACCGAGACTGTGTACCGGCTCTCCTGATCTGCAAATCGGGAGAGCCATTTTTTTTGTCCGCAAAGTTGAGCACCTTCGCGGGGCCTCTTCCTTCCATTACCGCCAGCACCTTTTGCTCATGCTCCGCTTCGTAGCCAAGGCTCCGCAGATAGCGGGCCGTGGTGTTCGGATTCGTATGTCTGAGTTGGCGCTGCACTACGCTGAGTTCCGTGCCTTCATTGAAGAGTATGCTTGCGTGAAGGTGTCGGATGGCGTGAAAGCCAAACGGTTTCACCTTGGCTCGTTTGCATATCGTGTCCATGAAATGCCCTCTGGCCCGGTAAGGTTCTCCGGGGTTGTGCCAGGGGCTTGGCGAATCATCAAGGCATGTGAACACCCAAGCCGTCTTGTAGGGCCGCACTTCCAGCCAGCACAACAACGCTTCCCGCAAGGGAGCCGCAAGCGGCACCCAATCGTGGCGCATTGACCTGTCGCTGGTTTTGCACGTTCCAAGACGTACCCGGTTCCGTTTGAAGTCAATATCTTCCCACTCCAGGCGGAAGATTTCACTTCGTCTTGCTCCCAAGTAGAAGAAGGCCAGCAACATGGCTTTGTCCTGGGCTTCCGCCACGGCCACCACCTTCCAAAAGTCTTCCTCGCTCGGAACGTAGCGGGGTTTCCGCTGTTCCTTGAAGCGTGGAATCGAAAGGAAAGGATTCGGCGTTGTCGGAAAGCCGTCCATATAGCGCCTTCCCCATTCCCATGCAGCCGCAAGATTCTTCCGATCCTTATTGGCGGAAAAGCCGGAACGGGTGTCGTTCTGCTTCTGCAAGTACCTCATAACCATATCCGGCGTAATTGCCTCCAGTTGGGTGACTTTGGTGTGGGAGATGAACATTTTGAACACGCGCACTTTCTCCTTGAAAGTCTGCTTGGTAAACTGCTGCTCGGTGTAGGCGCTGTATCTATTCGCCCATTCCGTAACAGTCGGCGTAACCGTAGGGGTCACTATCGTCTGTTCCGCCAGCATTTGTTCTCTTGTTTCCCTTTCCCACTTGGCGGCTTCCCGTTTCCCTTCCAATCCGTTGGGGAACAGCTTTGTGGCTACGACTTTTCTGTCGATTTTTACCACCGCCCGCCATTGCACACCCGCCTTTGTTGGGTATCGTGTTGGCATCCAGTATTTCCCTTATGCGATTTTCAAAGAACCGTAGGCGTCCTGGTGCAACCCACACGCCACCGTACAATTCAGGATATTTCGTAATTGTTCGGCGGTCAACCCCTAAAAGCTCCGCAACTTGCGAAACTGTCATAGGTGCGCCAAATTCCTGCTGTAATTCTTTGAGTCCCATAGGTTATTGCTTCTATTTCTGAGGTGTTTTTGCGCCTATTTTCTTAGGAAATTCCTATGCGATGGGATAAAAAAATATCATTCTTTTTCTGGAGTGCCGCAATCGTCTTTCAGGCGGTTCACCGCCAAAAAAGTATTCACCGATCCTTGT
This sequence comes from Desulfovibrio sp. OttesenSCG-928-A18, assembly GCA_030267245.1. Taxonomy (GTDB): domain Bacteria; phylum Desulfobacterota; class Desulfovibrionia; order Desulfovibrionales; family Desulfovibrionaceae; genus Frigididesulfovibrio. Next base: position 31,205 of record JAJDJN010000002.1, on the reverse strand, counting down.
ACGGACATTGCCGCCGCCGTCAACGCTTCGCGTGGCGCTGTGCCCCGGCCCGGAGCCTTGGCTACACGGCTTTCGCAAAGATCAATCGTCAGATCAAGCAACTCACGCGCCTTTTCCTCGTACTCCCGCAAAGCGGTATCCTCATGCCGTTCCATACAAACCCTCCTGAATGATTACCTGATGCCTTTTTTCATATCTTTATCCACTTCCCTTTTCGCAACCGACAAAAGATACCCGAGATCATCCCCCAGGGCTGCGGCCATACGGCTGGCGTCCGCAATGGTGACGCTCTGCGGCTTGCCCGTGTGATAGGTCTTGCTGCGAATCTGCGCCCATTTGGTTGCTGCCGCGTTACCGGATAGTTCCGGCCAGACCTTCACGGCGAACTGGCCTTTCTTATACCCGTCCTCTTCCATGCGCATGGCGACAATATCAACGAACTTCCGTTCCAAAAGTTGCGAAAAATCTTCTCCGGCCATGCTCCCTCCAATCGGCTACATCTTTTTCTAAAAATTTCCCTACCCGGAAATTCTTTCCTTGTCTATAGGAATGTTCGTAGCTATTTTACGATAAATCCTTACAGACAGAAAACGGTAAATAGCCATGTATGACGCAATTAATCTGCTCGCTAGCATCATTGGATCGCATGAAAAGGTCGCATTTTTCCTTGGATATTCCGACAGACAATATAGGAATATTCGTAGAAAAATTCGACATGGAGAAGAATTGCCGCCACGGATTTCCAATCTTATCACCATAAAACTGCAAGAAATCCAGCAGAATACCGGAGTGAACCATGTCCGGTAAGCCGTTGCGTCATAACATGGCAAAAGTGGAAATTCTTGGATGTTTGGAAAAAGTCGAATCCATGTTGTCCCAAGGATTCAGCAAGCGGATCATCTATGAAAGGCTTCTGGAAGAAAAGCGCCTCTCGATGGCCTATGTGACTTTCTGCAAGCTCACGGCAAGAATAGCAAAACCCTCTCCGCTCCCTTTCTCCCAAGAAAATACCACTCCTGCACCCGTACAGGCACCCCAGCCGCCTCCTGTGCAGCAATCTCCCCGCTCCGGCCCCCGGATCGTCAATTCCACCAAAGAACCGTTTCCCGATCCTCGTAAAATGAGCGTGGAAGACGGAATTTAACCCTACAGGAGTATTTCCAATGGCAACAGTGCATTTCATCCAACAAGGCAAGGGCGGCGTGGGCAAATCCATGATTGCGTCAATTCTGTATCAGGTATTGGGCCTTCTCGGTAAAAAAGTCACAGCATTTGATACTGATCCGGTAAACGCTACGTTGACCGGATTCCAAGAATTTAAGGAAGTAAAATGTCTTGATATTCTAAAAAACGGCGACATTGATCCCCGGCAGTTTGACACGCTGATCGACGCGATCATGGAACAAGGCCCGGAAACCCATGTCATTGTTGACAACGGCGCTTCCTCTTTCCTCGCTCTCAACAGCTATATAAAGGAAAACGGTATTATCGGCATTCTGGAAGAATCCGGGCATTCCGTCTTTTTTCATTCGGTCATTACGGGCGGGCAAGCCATTGCTGATACAGTTCTCGGTCTGCGCTCCCTGGCCCTCGGCTTCCCCGAAACGCCTATTGTGGTCTGGCTGAATCCCTATTTCGGGGAAATCGTCATGGATGGCATGTCATTTGAAGAGTTTAAGGTGTATCAGGAATTTCAAAATCAATTCCACGCTGTTATCACCATCCCCCAAGGCAACAAAGCCACAATCGGCAAAGACCTGGAAACCATGTTCGCCAAGCGTTTGAGTTTTAAGAACGCAATCGAGTCCAGCCAATCCATAGTGGTGCGCTCCCGTTTACAACGCTATCGGGATGAACTGGTGGAAGCCGTGACCAGCGCGGCGCTGGTGTAGGGGGGGGAAGCCATGTCGCAAGAAAATTCCCCTGCTGTGCAAAAAGAGGAACCGCCTACCCCTCTTGAATTGGAATTGGGCAACGCTCCGGGCGTGGGCCTCACGCTGGAGCAAATCCGCTCCGTGGTGTCCAAAGCCCATGACGTGATGCTGCCGAAAGACGATGCCACGCTGATGATCGCCACAATTCTCAACGCCTACCTGACGGAAGTGGACAAGCTCCAGGCACGGCATGAAAAGGGGTTGACCCGGCTCATGGCCGAAAAAACGGACGAATATGTTTCCGGCGTACAGGCGGCGGTAAACCAGCTTTCCACAAGCCTTTCCTCGGCTTCGGTTGAAGGTATCCGCAAGGTCTTTGACGATCACGCGGCCACCCTGAAAACCTTCAAGAGCAATGTCTACCTCGCCGCCGTCATTGTCGGCATGTCGGCGCTTTTGAATGTGGCTGTCTTTATATTGAAGGCGGTTCACTGATGCTCCGGGCCTGTGACGATCCCCGGCTGCTGGCCGGGCTGCGCCATTCCTGCGGGCCTGTCTTTATTGACGCGCTGGAAAACCCGGAAGTTATAGAAATTATGCTCAATCCTGACGGTACGCTGTGGATTGAGAAATATGGGCAAGACCACGAATGTATCAGTACCATTGAGCCAGCCAAAGGCAGATTGATACTATCCCAGGTGGCAAGCGGCCTGAATCTGACGGTCAATGAACGCAACCCCATAGTGGAAGGCGAATTTCCGCTGGATGGTTCACGATTTGAAGGGACGTTCCCGCCGATTGTCGGCCCCGGCCCTTCGTTCTCGCTCCGTAAAAAAGCCAGCCGGGTATTTACCCTCCAAGAATACTTGGCTTCCGGCTCCATCACGGCGCGAGTGATCGATATTATCCATGACGCCGTGCTGCGGCGCTGGAATATCGTGGTCGTGGGGGGAACCTCCAGCGGAAAAACCACCTTTGTTAATGCGGTCATTGACGCTGTTTCCACGCTCACGCCGTCACACCGCCTGATTATCATAGAGGATACGGCGGAACTCCAATCCAAAAGCCCCAACGCCGTGTTTTTCCGTACATCGGTCATTGCTGACGTTGATATGCGGAAGCTGGCGAAGGTCAGTATGCGCTACGCCCCAAAGCGTATTCTGATAGGCGAAGTGCGGGACGCCGCCGCCTTGGAACTCCTGAAACTGTGGAACACGGGGCATCCGGGCGGGATAGGTACATTTCACGCGGACAGCGCGGAAGAAGCCTTACCCCGCCTGGAAGAACTGGTAGAGGAAGCGGGCCTTGGCCCCAAGCAGAAATTGATAGGCCGGGCGGTTGATCTGGTGGTGTTCATGGAAAAGACCCCTGACAATCGGCGGCAAATATCGAACATCCTGCGCGTGGACGGCTTTGACCCCAAAACAGACACCTACAAAACGGAATATCTTTACAACGTAAAGGCAGAACAAAGCGCATGAACACTGAACAGGCGCATGATCCCGGCAATCTTCGCTGCGGGAAGTGCAACAAACTTCTGGCAAAGGGCCGCATAGAAGCTGGAGAAATCGAGCTTTTCTGCCCTCGCTGCAAAAGCAGAATCGTCCTGCGGGCTACAAGCCCCAACGCCGCGCCGCATGACGGCCTCTACGGAGATCGTTATGCGCGGAACCAATCTTCTTCCCACTCGTAAAGTCCCTTTCTCTTCCTTTGCCGTTTTCGGCTTTCTGGCTCTCTGCCTTTGCTTCCCTGACATTGCCGCCGCATCGGGCGGCATCACGGAATTTTCCAGTCCCTTGGAACGGGTGGTGAACACCATCACCGGCCCGGCTGGTAAATGGATTTCCATTGTCGCTATGGCCCTCTGCGGCGTCATATTCATAATGAACAAGGATGACATCAGCGGCGGTTTCAAGCTGCTCCTGTCCGTGGTGTTCGGCATCAGCTTCATTGCCTTTGCCGCATCCATCGTCAACAGCGTGTTTTCCTTCTCCGGGGCGGTCATATGAGCCGTCCGCTCCCCATTCATCAATCTTTGCACCGCCATGCCCATATCCTCGGCGCGGAAAGGGAGTTGGTTATGACCAGCGCCCTTATCGCGCTGCTGGTGGGCGTGGGCGGTCTGACGGCTGTTTCCGTCACGTCCGCAGTCGGCTTCTGGATTGCGGCGGTGTTCGCGCTCCGGCGCATGGCAAAGGCTGACCCGATTATGAGCCGGGTCTGGCTGCGGCATATCAAGCAACAGGAGTTTTACCCGGCCAAGGCAAGCCGCTGGCGGCCTGTAGGGGGTTTCAAATGCTGAAACTTACCGACTACCGTTCCAGGGCCAAAGGTCTGCCGGATTTGCTCCCCTACGCCGCGCTGGTCGCGCCGGGCGTCATTCTCAACAAAGACGGTTCTTTTCTGGCTGCCTGGGAAATCCGGGGGCAGGATACCGCCAGTTCCACGCCTGACGAGTTGGCTTTTGTGTCAGCGCAGTTCAATAACGCGATCAGGCTGCTCGGCACGGGCTGGATGCTCCATATAGATTCCATCCGTAGCAGTCACCGGGCTTACCCCGCGCAGGAGAAAGGCCATTTCCCCGATCCTGTGACGCAGCTCATTGACGATGAACGCCGGGCCTATTTCAGCGGAAACCGTTGTTTCAGTACCAGCACTGTCTTTTCAGTCACCTACAAGCCGAACTTTGGGGCGGCCCAATTATCTGCACGGACGGCGGGGAAGGTACAGGCAGGAACAGCGACAAGCCCCGTACTGGAAAAAGCCTTGGGGCAGTTCCAAAACACCCTGGAAGAACTGGAAGATGCCTTGTCTTCGGTTCTGCATATGCAACGGCTCTCGGAATATGAGGCATATTCCGATGATGGTGAAACCTATACGCAATCTGACCTTTTAACCCATATCCAGCATTGTGTTTCCGGCGATTTGCACCCGCTGCGAGTGCCGGAAAAAGCCATGTATCTGGATCACCTTCTTGCCAGCAATGATCTGGTCGGGGGAGTAATCCCCCGGCTTGGCGGGAAGCACCTTGCGCTGATTTCCATTGACGGACTGCCGCAAGAATCCTTCCCGGCCATGTTCGCGGATTTGGAATCTCTCCCTCTGGAGTATCGGTTTTCCACGCGGTTCATCTGCCTGGATCAATACGATGCCACAAAGGAAATAGACTCCTACCGTAAAGGCTGGCGGCAACAGGTCTATCGCTTTCTTGACCAGTTCTTTAATAACCCTAATGCCCGCGCCAACCGTGACGCGCTGCTTATGGCCGAAGACGCGGAAACCGCCCTGACCGAAGTTCAGGGCGGTTATGTCGGCGCTGGCTATCTGACTTCCTGCATCGTCCTGATGCACGAAAATCAGGAGCAGTTGCAGGATTGGGCGCGGGAACTGCGCCGGAATATCCAGACGCTTGGTTTCGGCTGCCGGATTGAAAACATCAACGCACTGGAAGCCTGGCTCGGTACGCATCCGGGCAACGGATACGCCAATCTGCGGCGGCCTATGGTCAATACGCTGAATCTGGCTGATTTGCTGCCCCTGGCTTCGGTCTGGACGGGTTCACCCGTCTGCCCCTGCCCGTTCTATCCGCCGAACTCCCGGCCCCTGGCCGTGCTGACCACGGACAACTCCACGCCGTTCTGGTTCAATATCCATGTGGGCGATCTCGGTCACACATTGATTTTCGGGCCGACTGGCGCGGGTAAATCCACGTTGCTGGCAACGCTGGGCGCGCAATTCCGGTGCTATGAAAACTCCCGCATTTACGCCTTTGACAAGGGCATGAGTATGTTTCCGCTCTGCCTCGGCTCCGGCGGGACGCATTACAACATTGGCAATTCCGAACAGCTTTCTTTCGCTCCCCTGCAAAGGATCGACTCGGAAGCGGAACGGGCCTGGGCGGAAGAGTGGATAGCTTCTCTCATGGAGTTGCAGCAAATCACGGTCATGCCGTCACACCGCAACGCCATTCACACGGCAATGCTGGACTTGTCGGCACAGCCTGAAAATCTGCGTTCCCTGACCAGTTTCTACCACATCGTTCAGGATAACCAGATTAAAGACGCTATCCAGCATTACACCGCGCAAGGGGCAATGGGGCGGCTGCTGGATGCGGACACGGACGATCTGACGCTTTCGCCCATGATGGTTTTTGAAATTGAAGACCTGATGAACCTGGGCGACAAAAACCTGATTCCGGTTCTGACCTACCTTTTCCACCGCATTGAAACGTCACTGGACGGGACGCCGACCATCCTTGTGCTGGATGAAGCGTGGATCATGCTCGGCCACCCGGTATTCAGGGCCAAGATCAGGGAATGGCTGAAAGTCATGCGTAAGGCGAATTGCGCGGTAATCCTTGCCACGCAAAGCCTTTCGGATGCTAAAAACTCCGGCATCCTTGACGTTCTGGCCGAATCCTGCCCGACAAAAATATTCCTGCCCAACATCACGGCCACACAAGAGGCGCAACGCGAACTCTATGTAGGCATGGGCCTGAATGAAACCCAAATCAACATTATCGCCCGCGCCACGCCGAAGCGTGATTACTACGTTGTTTCGCCTCTCGGCAGACGGCAAGTGCAGCTTGCCCTTGGCCCCAAGACGCTGGCCTTTGTCGGTTCCTCCGACAAGGAAAGCATTGCCCGTATTCAGGAGCTTGAAGCGGAATACGGCGTGAACGGCTGGCAATCTGAATGGCTGCGGGAGCGCGGCGCGGCATAACCACAACGCCGGGGGAACTCGTTTCCCCCGGCCTTTCTATGGGAGTTCTTATGAAAAAGTACCTTTTGAGCCTCGCCGTGCTGGTGATGTTCGCCACGCCCGCCCATGCGCTGACGGTTACATGCACGAATTGCAGCACGAATTTGGTGCAACTGCTTGATCGGATTACCAGCATGGAGCAGTTGCAGAACGTCATTGGTCAGTACCACGAAAATATTCAGCAAACCGCACAGCAAATCCGCATGGTGCAGCAAAATATCGAGCAGTACGCCAACATGGTGCAGAACACCATGCAGCTTCCGGCGAACCTGCTCAATGAAGTCAAAGGAAGCCTGACCAGACTTTCCATCCTCACCAGCAAACTGAAAACCCAACGTGGTGACATTGTGGCCCTTGGGGAAGTTTTCAATTCTTTATTTCCTGAACTGAACTTCCTCGGCGGCTTGGCTGCTTCCACTCCTGAACAGGTAGAGGCGGCAAATGCCAGATACAGGGAACAGTGGGATAAATGGGCCGAAACGGTTGATCAGGCTTCCCAGGCCACTTTCCAGCTTTCCGGCCAGCAGCTTGAAGAACTGCAAAAAGACGCCGGGCGCTTCGATCAATACCTTAACGAGCTGCTTTCCACGCCTGACGGCCAGCAAAAGGCGCTTATGGCCGGGAACCAGCTTTCAGCCCTCCAGGTGCAGGAAGCCCGGCAGCTCCGCGAACTCATGGCCACACAGGTGCAGTCGAACTTGGCCAGCCAGATGAAAGCGGAAAAGGAAAGCCAGATGTCGGAAGAGGCGTGGCGAAACACCTTGAAAACTGACCGAATCGGCAAGGCGAAGGCCAAGCCTGACCCCTTCTAGGAGCGGCCATGAAAAAACATTTTTTGTTTTTGGCCGCGCTCTGCCTCCCGGCGCTGGCGCTCCTGCTTCTGCCGGAACAGGCGTATGCGGCTGATGAAGATTTCGTGTCCCGGCTGGTGCATGAGTTTTATACCAAAACAAGCACCTGGGAACCGACTTTGAAGCGGTACGCGCTAACCGTGTTCCGCTGGCTGGTCATTCTGGAAGTCTGCTTCCTGGGTATCAAAGCCGCGCTCAACCGTGATCAGCTTGGCGACATTCTGAAACAGTTCGTCATGCTCTTGCTCATGGCCGGGTTTTTCATGGCCGTTATCAACTACTATCAGGAATGGGCCTGGAACCTGATCAACGGCCTTGGTGCAATCGGCAGAGAACTGACGCCGGGCGGCTACTCTTCGGAATCTCCATTTTTAACCGGGATGCAGCTCGTCAAACTGGTTCTGGACAAACTCTCCATCTGGTCGCCGGGCAACTCCATTGCTCTGCTTATTGCCGCCCTGGTGATCATTGTCTGCTTTGCGCTGATTTCCGCGCAAGTGGTGTTCATCAAATGCGAAGCCATGATTGCAATGGCGGCGGCGATAATTTTGGTTGCCTTCGGCGGCAGCGCCTTTTTGAAAGATTATGCCGTTAACGCCATTCGCTACGTTCTGGCCGTGGCCTTCAAACTCTTTGTCATGCAGCTCGTTCTTGGGGTGGGCATTGCCTTTATTGAAGGTTTTTCCACGTCCACAGCGGAGTTGCAGGACATTTTTGTAGTCATTGGCGCGTCCGTGGTGCTTCTCGCCCTGGTCAAATCCCTGCCGGATGTATGTGCGGGCATTATCAACGGTTCCCACGTTTCCAGCGGCGCGGCGCTCACTGCTTCTGCCGCCGCCGTGGGTGGCGCTGCTATCGGCGCAATGGTCGCTAGTAGCAACACCGTCCAGAACGTGAAAGACGCGGCCCAGGTCGCTGGAATGGAAGGCGGGAGCGGCCTCGGTAAAGCGGCGGGCATGGCGAAAGCCATGTGGGGAGCGCGACAGGACGCAAAAAGTTCAGGGGAAAAAGCTCTTAGTACCCGTACCCGCTCGGAAATGCAGGAACGCCTGGAACGCGCCCGCATGGGCAACGATAAAAAGAACAACGGCGAAAACTCTTAACCTATGGTGGTATCTATGTCTTTTTTCAAATCCAAAGCAAAACCGCCCGTAGCGGAAAAAGGGGGAAGCCCCTACCTGAACGGGCGAGAGGAATGGCTTGAACGCTACGGCTCCTATATCAGCCGTGCGGCCCAATGGCGCATGGCGGCATTTATCTGCCTGATTATCACGGTGGTTTCCATCTCCGGCAACGTCATACAGGCCAGCCAAGTCAAGACGGTTCCCTACATCATCGAGGTAGACAAACTTGGCAACGTGGGGGCTGTGGCACGGGCGGATCGAGCCAGCGCAACTCCGAAACGGCTGATTCAGGCCGAAATTGCCAAGTGCATCAGTGATTGGCGCACGGTCACGGCGGACGTTGAACTCCAGCAAAAAATGATCGAGCGGCTTTCCTTCTTCATGGCCGGAAGCGCCAAAGGCGTTTTGCGCCAATGGTATGAGGCCAATAATCCCTATGAAATCGCCAAAACCGGAAAGCTGGTGCATGTGGAAATCAAAGGTCTGCCGCTGCCTGTCAGCTCCGATTCCTACCGGGTGGAATGGGTTGAAACCGTCCGCAGTCATGCGGGCGTCATGCTGGATTCCCACACCTATGAAGCTACGGTGACAATCCAGATCAACCCGCCCACGGCAGACGCTGTTCTACTTCGCAATCCGGGCGGCATTTACATCACGGCGCTGTCGGCCGGAAAGGTCGTTGGAGCGCAAAACACTCCCATTCAGAAAGAACAATGAGGTTCGCCATGAAAAAGATACTGTTTCTGACTCTCGCCTTGGCGCTTTGCGCCAATACCGCATTTGCGGCCCAGGATATTCCCCCCGGTTATCCTCCGGCCATTGACGGCATCGGTGGCTCCCAAAATAACGGCGGGGCTACCCCGGAGATCGACTATATCAGCCCCAAGGTCGTGCCGCTCACGCCAAAGGAGAAAAAGGCTCTCAGCCTGTCGAATGATTGGGCGCGGCAAAATATTGATCCGGTTTTGTCCGGTGGCGGCAAGGTGGTTTACGTCCACGGGGCGAGTCTGCCCACGATTGTGGCAACGCCCATGCAAGTTTCCGATGTGGAGCTTGAAGCTGGAGAGGTGGTCAATGAAATCGTTGTGGGTGACTCGGCCCGCTGGATGGTGGAATCCGGTTCGGCTGGCTCCGGCCCTGACGCCAGAGTGCATTTGTTTATCAAGCCTGTGGATGCCGGGCTTGAAAGCTCCACGGTTATCACCACAAACCGCCGCGTTTATCATCTGCGCCTTGTTTCCCAACGCAAAGGCTACACGCCCTATGTCGGTTTTCTCTACGCGGATTCGCTGAACCGCCAAAGCGCGGCCCGGCAAGCCAAAGCCGCCAAGGAACAGGAATGGAACTCCACCACCATTGACGGCCAGCAAGCCGATTTATCCAAACTGAATTTTAACTACGAAGTGAAGGGCAAAGCCGCCTGGAAGCCGGAGCGCGTCTATGATGATGGGCGGCAAACCTTTATCCGGCTGCCGGAGAAAACCGCGTCCGGGGAAATGCCCGTGCTGCTCGTCCGCAAGGGAAGCCGTGACGTGCTGGTGAATTACCGGGTGAAAGACGCGGCAATGGTTGTTGACGGGCTGTTTGAGCGGATCGCGCTCATTGTCGGCGTAGACGGCGATCAGGAAAAGGTAGAAGTCATAAGGGGGAAAAAGTAATGCGTACTTTCATTTTTCCGCTGTTACTTATGGTGTTGCTGGCTTCCGGCTGCGCGGGGCGTGGCCCCGTGGGTTCCTACTGCGGGCCGCTGCCGGAAGAGAGCGCCGTTACTGCTATCGCCGCCGATGCCGTGGACTGCCTCTCTACTTTGTATCCTCCTGGGCATACCTCCGTTCACCTTGTCCCGGCCAAGGACGTGGGCAATAACTTTGTGCAAGCCTTTGAAAACGGTTTGCGGACAAAGGGTTTTACGCTGATTCCCGATGCGCGGCCTGATGCCCTGGCTATCGCCTACACCCTGGATGCAATGGACGAAAAAAGCGCGTGGTATCTGCAACTCCGCATTTCGGACACAGCGGAACAGGGAAAATCCATTGCGCGGGCCTACACCGCCAGCGGCCAGCCGGAAGCCGGGCAAAGCCGCACGGAAATAGAGTTCAAGCGTTCCATGTTGCAAAAGGCTGCGGACAAAACAAAGGAAACGGCGGGAAAAGCCTACGATGCTACTCGCAGTTTCCTCATGGAATAGGGGGAAATCATGTCTGATACCACCCCTAACAGTCTGGAGCCGACAAAAAAGGTCGATGCAGCCCGCATGAGCAAATGGCCGCTTTATGCCGTGCTGCTGGTCGGGCTGTTCCTGCTCGGTATTCTGGTTTACAGCGTGAATTTTGCTCATAATCAGGAAGAGGAACAGGCCGGAACGCCGAAGGTCGATATTAAAGAAGAAGAAAAACCGCTGCTCATGGGCGAAGGGCGCGGCCTCGCCCTGGCCCCGCCAGCCGGATCGCCCGCTTTGGTTGTACCGGATGCTCCCGCGCAGGACGGCGCGAAGCGGGAACCGCTGATAGTGGTGCAATCCGATAAAAGCCAATCAGACAATTACCGTCAGGAATTGGAAAACCTCCGGCGCATGAAGGCGCAAGCCCAACTGACCGCGCTTTCCGCGCCGCTCGGCGTTCAAAAGGCCAGCCAGTCAAGCACGGCTCCGGCTTCGTACCCCGGCTCCGGCTCCGCGCCTGACAGACCTTCCATGTCCATGCCCGATACTTCCGCGCTGCGGGAAAACGGCTATGACCCGGCTGCCGACAAGGATAAAGAGGCGTTCTTTGACCGGGCCGGGAAAGATACAAGCTGGATTCTGCCGCACTCACGCACAGCCGGGCAAAAGTATGAAGTCAAAACGGGCGCGGTGATTCCCGGCATTATGGTGACAGGCATCAATTCCGATCTGCCCGGCAACATCATTGCCCAAGTTTCCCAAAACGTCTTTGACACGGCCACGGGAAACAACTTGTTGCTGCCGCAAGGGGCAAAACTCTTCGGCGTTTATGATTCCCGCGTAATCTACGGGCAGGAACGGGTTTTGGTGGCCTGGAACCGCGTTGTTTTCCCTGACGGCTCGGCTGTCACCCTTGGAGCCATGCCCGGTTCTGACCAAAGCGGCTACGCCGGATACACTGACAAAGTGGACAATCACTATTTCCGTATTTTCGGCTCGGCCATTCTTATGAGCATGATCAGCGGCGGCATGGCCTACACGATGGATTCACTGGATAGCGGCGGTGATAGCGACAATCCCACGCTCCAGAATGAAATGGGTTCCGCCCTGGCCGCGCAACTCGGACAGGCCACGCTCCAACTCCTGCAAAAAAACCTGAATATCAAGCCCACGCTGGAAATCCGGCCCGGCTACCAGTTCAACGTCATTGTGGCCAAAGATTTAGTTTTTGAACGCCCCTACCGCTCGCAGCGGTAGTTTTATTTCCCTCCTGCGAGCCTCGCGCCCCGACTCCGCGCCGCCCTTATTTGAGCGGGCGGCCTCCACAAGAGAACGTCATGTGCGCGAAAAAAGTTCAATACGGTTTGGGGGAGAAATCCCCGCAAAAAACGCCGCTGCGCTGGCTCTATCTGCCGTTCATGCTGCTGCTCGGTCTTGGCAGCATGGTTCTGTCTACACAGCGCATTGCGGCGTTTTTCGATTATCAGGCAGCACTCGGCCAGCCGTGGGGAATCGCCTTCGGTCTTCCCTGGTATGCCCCTTGGTCGGCCTTTGTCTGGCAAGAACGGTTCGGGGCAAGCGATACCTACGGTTTTATTGATCAAGCCATTACCCACAGCCAGGTTCTTTTCCTGCTTCCGCAGTTCGTCATTATCGGCGTCTGGCTTTGTTTTCAGAAGAAATTGCGCTCCAACGCCAATCTGCACGGCTCGGCGCGGTGGGCGGAAGAGAAAGAAATCCGCACGATGGGCTACTTTGAAGGCAAGGGCGTCTATGTGGGCGGCTGGCTGAAAAAGTATGCCGGGGTGGCGCTTCTGCTGCGGAAGCTCAAATCCAGGCCCGAAGAAACGCAACTCTATCTCCGGCACAACGGCCCGGAACATATCATGGTCTTTGCGCCTACCCGCTCCGGCAAGGGGGTGGGTCTGATTCTGCCCACTCTCCTTGCCTGGGAAGGTTCCAGCATCGTCCTTGATATTAAAGGCGAAAACTGGGCTTTAACTGCCGGGTGGCGCAAGTCGCAAGATCAGGTGGTTTTGCGTTTCGATCCCTCTGACCCTTCCGGCGCTTCGGCCCGTTTCAATCCCCTGGAAGAACTCCGCATCGACACCATGATGGGGATACCGGATGTTCAGAATATGGCCGCAATGCTGGTCGATCCCAACGGCAAGGGGCTTGAAGACCACTGGAGCAAAGCGGCTTTCGCCATGCTCGGCGGGGCTATCCTGCACTGCTGCGTTATGACCCGCCACGCTCAAAAGCGGACGGCAACCCTCTATGACCTCTCCTGCATGTTGGCGGACGAGAGCCGCACCATTCAAGACCTGTTCAAAGAAATGGTGGAAACCGATCACGCCAAGCTGCTTCAGGAAATGTTCCCCGGTGCTGAAGGTGGCGACAAAGCGCATATCTTTATCGCCAGTTCCGCCAGAGAAATGCTGAATAAAGCAGAGAATGAGGCCAGCGGCGTGGTTTCCACGGCGTTGACCAACCTCGCGCTCTACCGTGATCCGGTGGTGGCTCTGAACACCGCTTTTTGTGACTTCCGCATCCATGACCTGATGAACCATGAAAAGCCCGTGAATCTGTATTTGGTGATTTCCCCGGCTGACATTGACCGGATGCGGCCCCTGTTGCGGCTCATGGTGGATATGATTGTGCGCCGGATCTGCGCCAAGATGGAATTTGCCGACGGTTCCAGCAAGGCCGGGTACAAACACCGTCTTTTGCTCCTGCTGGACGAGTTCACCAGCCTGGGCAAGCTCCCGATCATGGAAAAGGCTTTGGCCTATATCGCCGGGTACGGCGGCAAAGTTTACATCATCGTTCAGGACATTACCCAACTCAACGCCGTGTACGGCAAGGATAACGCGCTCATGGCAAACTGCCATGTCCGCATTGCCTATGCGCCGAACACCATTGAAACGGCCAAAACCCTTTCCGATATGACGGGCAAAACCACTGTCGTGGAAGAAAAGGTTTCGCTCTCCGGCTCCAGAACCGGGCATATGAAAAACGCCTCCGTCAACGTGACGGAAACGGCCAGGCCTCTGCTCACGCCTGACGAGTGCATGAGGCTCCCCGGGCCGGAGAAAGATTCGCAAGGCAAGGTGATAAAGCCCGGCGATATGCTGATTTTCACAGCCGGGCAATCTCCTATCTACGGTCGGCAAATTCTCTATTTCTTCGATCCGGTTTTTTCGGCCCGCGCAAAAATCCCGGTTCCCGGCCTGACTCCCCAATACCAAAGCGGCATAACGGATTCCATTTACGAGCCGCGCCCTGCGGCGTGGTACGCGGCAACGCCAACGCCAGTTCCCGCCGCTACTCCTGAAAAGAAAGAGGTTTCCAGTGAACAGTATTTCGTTGCGTAGGCTGGCGCGGCGGGCGCTGTTCGCTGTGCTGTGGCTGGCTCTGGCCCTCGCCCTGGTCTTTGGTGCGGGCCTCCGCTTCAACCCCACGCCGTCTTTGCCAAAGGGTGTCTATCGGATTGTTTCCGGCGCTCCGGAGAAAAACGACTTTGTGAGTTTTTGTCTGGAAGGCGAATTTGCGGAACTGGCTTTGGAGCGCGGCTATCTGGAACCTGGTTCCTGCCGCTCCGGGCTGCGGCCCCTGCTCAAGCGTCTGGCCGCGCTGCCGGGCGATTCCGTTGATCCGTATTCATTGCCGATCTGCGCCGTGGACAGTCACGGGCGGCCCATGTCTCCGGCCTTGGCTCCGGGTGTCGTGCCTCCCGGCATGGCCCTGGTGCTGGCCGATCATCCCGGCAGTTTCGACAGCCGTTATTTCGGGTTTGTTCCGCTGGAAAGTCTCCAGCGGGTCAAACCCGTTTTTCTCTTTAACCCCAAAGGAAAGTGACCATGCAAAACAAGGAATATTTACGCGCTGCGGCAACGGCCATAGCCCGGCAAATTGAGGAAAACCCGGTTGTTCTCGGCATCCCGCTTGATCCCGATGTTGCGGATTACCTGGGCGCATTTGTGGAAGAGGCCATAACGCTGGCCGACATTGTGGAAGACGGCCTTTTAACCGTCACCAACTCCGGGGAGGTGTTCTATGTCGGATAACGCCAAAACCAAAGGGCAAAAGCCGCAAAAGGCGAACCGTCCGCCATTCCATGAAGAGTTTGCCAACAAAATCATAAAACGCCTTGAAGAAGGCACAGCCCCGTGGCTAATTCCCTGGACGCCTGGGCAAACGACTCTGGCTCCCCATAATCCCGCCTCCGGCACGGTGTACCGGGGCATGAACCGGGTGCATCTGGCGCTTTCCGGCTATGACGATCCGCGCTGGATGACGCTGAAACAGGCAAATGACCAGGGCTACACCATTTTACCCGGCAGTAAAGCCACGCCCGTGGTCTATTTCCAGTTCAGCGACGAAAAAAACAAGCTGGATAACGACGGTAATCCCGTCCTCGATGCGGACGGCAAGCCGGAAAAAGAAAAAGTGGAACTGGACAAGCCCATTGTCCGTTTCGCCCATGTCTTCAACGCCGAACAGGTTGACGGTATTCCGCCGCTCCAGCTCACGGATAAAGCCTATGAGTGGGAACCCATAGAAAAAGCGGAAAACATCCTTGCCGCCTCCGGCGCGGCCATAAAGCACGATCAAAGCAACCGCGCTTTCTACCGCCGCATGGAAGACGCCATTCATCTGCCGCCCAAGGAAAATTTTGACGCGCCGGATAAATATTACGCCACGGCTCTGCATGAGTTGGGGCATTGGACGGGTGATGAAAACCGCCTCAACCGCGAGTTTGGCCCCTTTGGTTCGGAAAAGTATGCGCGGGAAGAACTCCGAGCGGAAATCGCCTCATGGATGCTCGGCCAAGAAATCGGCATCGGCCACGATCCCGGCCAACATGCCGCCTATGTGCAGTCATGGATTCAAGTTCTGAAAGAAGACCCCTATGAGATTGTACGCGCTTGCCGGGATGCGGAAAAAATCAAGGAATACGTCTTCGATCTGGAGCGGAAAAAGGAACTCCGGCAGGAAGGCCCGGAAAAGGTTGTGCAGCCGGAAAAGGTAAATCGGCGCGGGAAATCCCTTGAAAAAGAAGAGGGTATTGCCGCTATGGGCGTTCCCGCTGCTCCGGCCAAGGAAAAAACCTTCCTCGCCGTTCCGTACAAGGAAAAGGAACGGGCAAAGAAGTTCGGCGCGAAGTGGGATAAGGAAAATAAACTCTGGTACGCGCCGGAAGGAACCGACCTCACGCCGCTGGCTTCGTGGATGCCGGAAAAATCCCCCGTGCCGGAACCATCCATGCCGCCGCAAGAAGAGTTTGCCAACGCCCTGGAGCAAGCCGGGCTGGATCTGCGCGGCAAAGCCCCGATCATGGACGGGCAGATACACCGCGTTCCGCTCATTGGCAGGAACGGCGGCGATCTTGACGGTGCATACTGCGGCTTTCTCGATGAACGTCCTGCCGGCTGGATGCAGAATTTCAGTGCCGGCGAAAAACACACTTGGGTTGCCACGGGCCACACCCTGACCAAAGAGCAGTTGGAAGCCCAACGCGCCGAGATTGCCAGAAAGCGGGAAGAACGGCAGCGGCTAATTCTGGAACAACAGCACAAAACGGCGCGGGAAGCACATACGGAATGGATCGCCCATGATTGGGCCTCTGCCGATAATCCCTATTTACAGGCCAAGGGTGTTCAGCCTTTCGGGGTGCGTGAGGATGTGGACGGCACTCTGCTTGTTCCCGTAATGACTGTGGACAAGGAATTGCGCGGGCTGCAAACCATTTCCCCGGAAGGTGAAAAGCGTTTCATGTACGGGATGGAGAAAAACGGCAATTTCCACATGATTGCCGAACCCGGCAAAGACCTCTCTCAAGGGGGAATAATCCTGACCGAAGGTTACGCCACGGGCGCAACGCTGCATATGGCAACAGAAAAACCCGTGGCCGTGGCCTTTGACGCTGGCAATTTGGAGCCTGTAGCCAAAAAGCTGCGGGAAAAATTCCCCAACGCCGCGATCACTATCTGCGCCGACAATGACCACCAGCATACCCGCAAAACGCCGGAAGGTGTTGAACCGTGGAACAAAGGCGTGGAATTGGCCCAAAGAGCCGCCCAAGAGGTCGGCGGCAAGGTTGTTGTGCCAATCTTCACCGATGAAGAACGGGGCAAGGGGCTGACGGATTTTAACGATCTGCACCAGTCGCGTGGGCTGGATGAAGTGAAACGGCAAGTGGGCCTTGTTCTGCAAAAGGACGTTGAGCGGGAAAAAGGCCGGAATCGGGGAAAAGCGCGGGAGTTATCCTTATGAGTACGCATTTTTCAGTAGCGGAGGAGATTTTGATCTTTTCCAAGAATGGTGTAGTCTATGCCCCATGAAACAGTATACTGAAAATGTTCTTGAAGCGTCCGATAATGAATTTGTGTGCTGGTGCGCCCAAGTGTCCGCTGGCGCTATACGGGCTGCGGTGTCAAACGGGGCAAAGACGCTTGATGATGTTCGCACTATGACCGGCGCATGTATCAAGGGAGATTGCAAAAACAATAACCCGCGCGGACGGTGCTGCTCCGTTGAAATCATCAAGTTTTTGCCGCAAAAAGATATTGTACCGAGTGCGCGTTGTTCCTGCTGCACAAATAAACACGAATAGCTCACCGAAAACTTTATCCCGGTTTTCTGAATAATCCTCAACTATCCCTGCGGGCCATGCGCCCCAATTTCGCGCCGCATGACGGCCTTAGAAATAAGGAAACGTCATGTGCGCGAAACTGTTGATTCTTGAATCCCCCGGCAAAGTGAAAAAAGTACAGGAAATCCTCGGCCCCGGCTGGAAGGTTGCCGCCTCTGTCGGCCATGTGCGCGATCTGCCCGTCAAGGAAATGGGCGTGGCCGCTCCCGACTTCAAACCGAAGTATACTCCCACGGACAGGGGCAAGGATGTTTTATCTCGGCTGGCCGGGATGGTGAAGAACGCGGAAGAAGTTTTCCTTGCCACTGACCCCGATAGAGAGGGGGAAGCTATTGCGTGGCATCTGCAAGACGCCCTGAAACTCAAAAACGCCAAGCGCGTCACCTATACGGAAATCACGGAAGCGGCCATTCTCGCCGCGCTCTCCGCTCCGCGTTCCATTGATATGGCTTTGGTGGCCGCACAGGAAGGGCGCCGGGTTCTGGATCGCTTTTGCGGCTACATGGTTTCCGGGCCGCTCTCCAATGCTTCCGGCGAAAAACTCTCCGCTGGCCGGGTGCAAAGCCCGGCTGTGCGTCTGGTGGTGGATCGGGAAAAGGAAATCAAAGCCTTTTCCAGCACAACCCACTACGGTGCGGAACTTACCTTTGAAAATGTGGACAACATCACTGACGGCTGGAAAGCGGCGCTTCTGGTAAAGCCCTGGCTTGAAGAGGGGCAGGAATATTTGCTTGAAAAATCTCTTGCGGAAAAGGCGGCTGCGCTGCGGACGCTGGACGTGCTTGATTGCAAAGAATCCGAGAGCCGAACCGCGCCTCCGGCTCCATTCACCACTTCAACGATGCAGCAAACCGCCAGTTCGTCACTGAAATTTGGCCCCAAGCAAACCATGCAACTGGCGCAACGTCTTTATGAGCAAGGCGCGATTACCTACATGAGAACGGACAGCCCCAATCTTTCGCAAGAGGCGATCCAGGCGATCCGGGCGTATTGCGAAACAAAGGGCTGGCCGCTGGTGGAAACGCCCCGCAAATGGAAATCAAAAGAGGGGGCGCAAGAAGCACATGAGGCCATTAGACCGACTCACATTGAAATTGAGGAAGCCGGGGAAACAGCGGACGAAAAAGCCTTGTATCGCCTTATCCGGCTGCGCTCCCTGGCTTGCCAGTTGGAAGATGCGGTTTATGCGGTTCGGACACTCCAACTCGGCACGGAAATGGACGGGAAACAGGCTCTATTTGAGGCAAAGGGCCGCACTCTGCTTTCGCAAGGTTGGAAAGTTCTGGCCGATCAGGAAAATGGCCCGGATGAAGGAGCAGAAGAAGGCGAGAAAGAGCCTTTGAACCCCGTTCCGGCCATGAAGCCCGGCACAAAAGCTACGGCGCTGACAGGAACCGTCACAACGAAAAAGACCAAGCCCGCCGCCAGATTCACAGAAGCCAGCCTTATCCGCGAACTGGAAAAACGCGGCATTGGCCGTCCGTCCACCTATGCGGCGATTATAGACACGATTTCCAGCCGGAAATATGTCACCACGGAAAAACGCTTCCTTGTGCCTACGCCCCTTGGTGAAAAAATCGTTTCCGGCCTCTGCGGGCATTTTTCTTTCATAGAGTATGACTTCACCCGCACAATGGAGCAATCCCTTGACGATATTGCGGAAGGGAAGGCAGAATACCGTGCCGTCATAGCTTCTGCCCATGACCAGCTTTCCAAGGAAGTGCAGGAATTTGCCAAGGCTACGGGGAAAGTCTGCGAAAAATGCGGCAAGCCTATGGCGCATCGGGTGAAAAAGCCCGGCAAAGACGGCAAGGGCGGCTATGATTTTTGGGGCTGTACTGGTTGGCCGGAGTGTCAGGGGAATCGTACATAGAAAAAGCGCTAAATTTCTTGACGATGAGCATTGTTCTTGTTAAACATCACAAAATTTTCCTGGAGAAGACGGGTTGAAGAAAGTTTCCTAAGTAATAGCTGCCCAATGCCTTGATGACTCTTAACAGGGGTCAAGTTGTTGCACCGTTAAAGGCGGTTGGTGCGGTTCTTTTTATTGCTTCGGAAACTTATTTCTTTTCGTGACTTTTTAAAGAAAGCCGCGTGGAAACAATTCCACGCGGCTTTCTTTATGCTCCAGGGTGATTCGATGCTTCAAAACCCCGCCGTGACTGGCAACAGTTGGCATAAAAAAGCCATCCTTTTCTTAGTCAGCCAAAATCTTTCGCTTTTTGGTTCTTCAACCGTAGGGTTTGCCTTGGTCTGGCATATCACATTGCAGACCACGTCCGGACTTTGGATGACAGTTGCAACCATAGCCTGCAATGTTCCCCAAGTTTTGCTTTTGCTGTGGGGCGGCGTCTGGGCGGATCGGTATAACCGGCGTATATTGATCATCTTGTCGGATGGATTTGTCGCCCTGGTGACGTTGGGGCTGGCCGTTCTATTTCTATACGGAGTAGAGAATCTGTGGCTCCTGATAGGCGCGCTGGCTTTTCGGTCTTTAGGCAGCGGGATACAAGCTCCGGCCTCTGCCGCGATTTATCCGCAAATTGTACCCTCAACACATCTTGGCCGCATTCAGGGCATCAATCAGACTATAAATGCCGGTCTTATGCTTGTTTCTCCGGCAGTTGGCGGGCTTCTCCTTGGGACGGCAAGTCTGGCTTGGGTGATGCTGATTGATGTAGTCACGGCAGCCTTGGCGATTGTCGTTATGTGGCAAATAAAAGTGCCAGCGCCAGCAAAGTCCGCAAGAGATTTTTCCGCCATCAGCGAAATGCGGTATGGCCTTTTATACACCATCCACCATCCGCAACTTAGGCTTCTCATCCTGAGTTATGGCGCTTTCTTTTTTCTCGTCACTCCCGCTGCTGTTTTGAGTCCTTTGATGATTGCCCGCACTTTTGGTGAAGAAGTATGGAGGCTGACGGCCAATGAAATCGCGTGGTCGGGAATGTCTATCTTTGGCGGGTTGTTTATTACCTGGCGCGGAGAATTTTCCAATAAGCCTAAAGCCATAGCTCTTGCTGTCTCACTTTTTGGGATATTCGTCGGTCTGATGGGGGTAACAGAAAGTTTTCTGGTTTTCCTTGTTCTGATTGGTGCCGCTGGCTTTTTTATGCCGATATTTACCACCACAGTTACAGTTTTCATTCAAAAAGAAACCGATCCGCAAGTCCTTGGTCGGGTGTTCTCGATTCTTCAAATCGTTGCTTCAAGCGGCATGCCCGCAGCGATTCTCATATTCGGGCCGTTGGCGGAAGTTATCTCTGTTGAAACTCTTTTGAAAGTCACTGGCTTTTTGATGGCTTGTACGGGCTGCTTGTATGGCATGGCAACCCAAAAACAATCGTTACTATCGGGAAATAAAAGATAATTAGAAATTTTTAAACTGCTCATAACCGCTCAAGCTGCTGCGCACAGTTTGGCATCTAACATCAACATACCACATGGTGTATGCGATTGGTGCCTTTGTGCGTGGCCTACGGAAAAACGGATGGCCGTTTTTCGCTTGTGGCGTCAACTGTCCGCTTTTTCACCGAATAAGCGGATTTTTGCTGTGGTGACATCGTTGTGGTGTGCGGAAAGCTCCAAAAGAGGTTTGGCATGTATGAGAACAATGAAGAGTACCGACTGGAAAACTTTGAAAAACTGACTCAAGAACTGCTCGATATCCTCTTCCCTGTTTGTGAACTCCATAGACGCGGACACGCTGATGAGTATGCCAAAGCACTTCCCCTGGCTGCTATGGCTGTGCAGGAATCCATTCGGACATTTCTGGCTCTGCTCAAACGTAAATAGCCTATTCTTGAACCTTTAACCTTTGTGCCCACGCCCGTGGGCACGTTAATCGGCACTGACGATAGCAACAGCTATCAAACAAATTATTGTCACTCAGCTATACTGTCATTCTATGACAGTAACACGGCAAAATAATAAACTATTCGGGGAAGTTTTAAGAGCGCATAGGCTTGAAAAGCAGCTTACCCAAGAACAACTGAGTGAACGAGTGGACGTAATCAGACCTTTCATCAGCGCCCTTGAAAATGGCACAAGGCAGCCGAGCCTTGCCATGATCCTCCGCCTTGCCAAAGCCTTGGATATAACGCCCGGACAATTGCTTGACCCCGTTGCGGAGAAAATGGAGCAAAAGTAGTTACCGTTCCATATCCTGCGGCTTTCGGCTCTGCTCTTTCTCCAGCGTTTTTTCCAGCCGTACAATTTTATTTCCTTCCACATGCAGGCTTTTGCCCCATTTTTTCTGAGCATAGCGGACGGCCACATGCCGGGCGGCTTCATTATTGCCCGAAAAGAGAAGCTCCTTCCCGCTATCCAGAATCCTCCCGCCGCCGGGCAGGGTAAAAATGACCATGCCCTTACGGTCTACCGTTGTCGAAAAACCGCATATCTGTGCGGCCTCACCCGCAGTTCCTTCCTCTGCGGCAAACTGTTCCATGCGCAGGATCGCCAAAAGCCGTTTCTTCCCCTTGCCGCTCATGTTTTCATTCTCCAGGGCGGCAACCTCCCTGGCCGCGTATTCGGCCCGGATTTCCGCACGGTTCAAGGCGAACTGCTCCTTGCCGTGCTGTGACCAATCTTTTTCCACGGCGGGTTGCGGCTCCCGCTCCGGCTCCGCCGTTTCCCGCGCGGATCGCAGAATAGCCAAAGCGATTTCATTGCCCTGACCGGCCTTATATTGCAGAAAGCCGTTCCATGAAGTGAACGGAACTTCTTCACGTATGGCCTCACGAGGAGACTGAAACGGCAGTTTCGCCCTGGCGGCTTCCTCGGCTTCATGCTTCCGGGCCAGTTGCAGCAGATTGCGGCGGTTCTTTTTGGCTATGTTCAGCCCTTCCAGTTCCCGGCGCTTGGCCGCCCATTTTTCCCTGATCGCCGCAAGCGCCGCGTCTTCCTGTTCCTTGACGCCGGTTAAGCCGGTTTTCCTTTTCTCAATGCCCTGCCGGTATTCCGCATACAAGGCTCCCCGTTCCGGTGAACGGTGCAAGGGGGTATGTTGATAACGGCTCCGCTCCGTTACTTTCTCCAGGTTCCGTGCCGGAAGATACGGCCCGAATTTTTCCGCCAGATTTTTGAAGGACAGCCCTCTGGCTACCGCGCTGGCCTTTACGGTATGCCGGTGGTTATGGCGATCCACTATGACCAGGCCGCTGCCGTGGGGCTTTATCTCCATGCCATAGAGGTCAAGCCCCTCATGGAGCGTTTGCCAGTCCGCCGCCGCTGCCAAAACAGACAATATATTATCTCTGTGAGTCTTGGCGTAGGATTCAAAAGACTGCTGGCCGGTGTGGGCTTCAATGAGGGCGGCTTTTTCGCCCAAAGACCGCTGCTTATCTTTGGAACGGCCATTATCAACCACAAGGCCGTACTCCTGTTCCAGTTCCCGGCATACCTTGTCCCTTTTCAAATAATCGCGGAACGGCTCATGTCGGGTATGCTTTTCAGGGTGGATCATGTTGTAGGCTATGTGCATATGGAGATTGGCCGTGTTTTTGTGGACGCCGCAATGCCGCTGATGTTCGGTGTACCCCAAAGTGGCGGCAAAGCGTTCCTCAATAGCCCTGAACACCTCCGGCGTCAGTTTTGCCTCGTCCTCCGGGCGGAAGCTGATAACGAGGTGGTAGGTCTTGCTCTGCTTGCTGCGGGTATTCATGGCCTGAACGTCCACGACTTCGGCAATGCCGTCCTGGTAATCATCATCCCCAAGGCATCCGGCGCACCAGTGCATGAGGCTCTTTTCGCCTTCATGTCCGGCATCGGCAATGTACTCGGCAAGACGGGCGTAATTGTCGTTTTTTGGACTGATGCCCACTTTCTTGCTGATCATCGTATGAGGGCTATGGCTTGTTGGAGCTCGCGTTGCCGGGCGTCCAACTCATGCAGAAGATGATGAACCGTCCGCCTGTCGGCTCCGTTCGCCAACGCCTGTTTCACCAGGCCGCCGAGTCTGCCCAGGTCGCCCTTGAGGCGGCGCAACTCAATCCTCGCCTCCTGATGCTCCAGACTTGGGACGGAAAACCCAAGGCACACCCTTTTGCTGAACGTGGAAAGGGACAGGCCCGCTTTGCTGGCCGATGCCCTGATCTGCGCGTGTTCTTCTGGAGTCAAATACGTTCTGAGTATGAGTTTTTTGCTCGGCATGGGGAGCCTCCTTAATTTTGGAGGCGCTTTGGCCCGCGTAATGACGATAAACAAGCCAGGCGTACTGTCTGCCGCGTTCCGGGTCGGGAGAGTGGTATTTGCCCACGGCTTTCCAGTTCAAGCCGTGGCGGGCGATTTCTTCCGCCAGTATCCATTTTCCCCAACGCTCGTTTGTGGCCGGGTCGAGCAGGGAGAACGGATCGAGGGCTAATCGCTCCATCCACCAGCTATTGATTTGCATTGTGCCAACGTCAAACGACTGACCCGCCGCAATCGCCTTCCGAATAAGCTGCTCGGCTTCTTCCCGCGTGGCCGGGTAGTACGATTTTCCGGCGACATTGAGCGCCAGCGGGTTCATCCCGGACTCCTGCCGGGCTATGGCTTCCACCAGGGGCGCGGGCGGCCCTGGCTCCGCTGCGAGTGCTGCCGTGTGCAGACAAAGCAGAGCAGCCAGCGCGAATGCCTTTTTCATGGGGTAACTGCCTCTCGTTTTTGCGTTGAGCGGAACCGCGAACAAGCAGCCCCGCAGGGCAGGACAGGACTGGAGCCGCCGAAGGTGGGTACACGTCCTCTGTCCTGTCCTCGAAATCAGAGACACAGTAGCATACGGGGAAATACTTTAGGAGAGGTTTGGAGAAATTATACGAACATTTCCAAATGGTTCCGTTTGAATGCAACAGGATATGTTCCTGTATGAGAATTTCCGTTCATGATACAACCGTATCCAGACAACTCACCAAGAGAGTGTTAGCGCGTTGCAAAAAACATGAGAAAATATAAGAATGTCACGAGGAAAAAGCTACGAAAGACCTTTCCAGAAAAAGGTGAGACTCAAGAGGGGGAGTGTTGTGCTTATTAAAAAGGTTAATATTTTCAACTATAAATGCTTTCAGAATTTCTCCATTGATTTTACATCCGGTGTTAATATTCTTGTTGGGAACAACGAATCAGGTAAGTCAACGATTCTTGAAGCAATCCATCTCGTACTAACAGGCATTCTCAATGGGAAATATATTAAGAATGAAATAAGTCAGCACCTTTTTAACTACAAAACAGCGAATTCGTATCTTAAGGCTATTCGGAGAGGAAAGAATCCGTTGCCACCGGAAATAAAAATTGAAATATTTTTTGATGACTGTTTGGCTCCAGAATTTAAAGGCAGAGGAAATAGCCAAAAGGAAAATGCTTACGGAATTGTTTTTAAGATTGAATTTGATGAAGATTACAAACCTTCATACGAACAGCTCTTAAAAGATAAGGATAATATTTCTTCGATCCCAATTGAGTATTATAAAATATCTTTGAAAGATTTTTCAAGAAATTCGACAACTACAAGAGTTATACCCCTCAAATCTGCGCTAATAGACTCCGCATCGAATCGGTATCCAAATGGCTCTGACATTTATTTGGCTAGAATTATTAAAGATGATCTTGATGAAGACGAAAAAATATTACTATCACAAGCATATAGAAAAATGCGCGATGCTTTTGTAGAAAATCCTACCATACAAAGCATTAACACTAAAATAGCAAAAAAATCAAAATTAACAAATAAGCAAATAAATATATCCGCAGAGCTACCAACAAAAAGTGCCTGGGAAACAACCTTGATGACTTACCTTGATGGTATTCCTTTTCATCAGATTGGCAAAGGTGAGCAATGCCTTATAAAAACAAACTTAGCATTAGGGCATAAAAAAGCTGAAGAAGCGGGATTACTGTTAATTGAAGAGCCTGAAAATCACTTATCGCATACTAAACTAAACGAATTAATCAAAAGTATATCAGACCATTGTTGCGAGACAGAAAAACAAGTAATTATATCTACGCATAGTAGTTTTGTAGCCAACAAACTTGGTCTTGAAAATTTGATCCTGATCAATGAGCAAGCTACAACTCGTCTCAATGAACTGTCAGATAAGACTTTCCAATTTTTCAAAAAACTTTCTGGATACCACACTCTACGGCTATTACTCTGTAAAAAAGCAGTTTTAGTAGAGGGAGATTCCGACGAATTAATATTTCAAAAAGCATACAAAGATAAAAATGAGTGCCTACCCATAGAAGATGGTATTGATGTCATCTCCGTTGGCATGGCATTTAAAAGATTCCTTGAAATTGCAGATAAGATTGCTGTTCCAGTTGCTGTAATTACTGATAACGATGGGGATTACGAAAATAACGTAAGGCGCAAATATTCATCTTTTGACAGCAGCAAGAATATCAAAATCTTTGCCAGTGATGATGAAAATATGGAAACCCTAGAGCCTCAATTTGCAGATGTAAATTCACTACCTGTTTTACAAAAGGCATTAAAATTGAAGGCAGATAGCTATGACAGCAAAAGAAAAATAACTAGCTATATGTTAAAAAATAAAACGGCATGGGCTTTGAAGGTCTTTGAATACTCAAAAACCATGAGCTATCCGGCATATATTGTTGAGGCAGTTGAATGGTGTGATGATGAGTAAAAACAGACTAATAATTGCCGCAGCCGGAGCAGGGAAAACAACGTATCTAATACAGCAGGCCTGTTCACAACCCAAGAAGAAAATCCTCATCACAACTTTTACAACCGAGAACGAGCAGGAAATACGAGATAAAATAATCAAAAAAAATGGAGCGATCCCCGCGAATATAACTATTCTTACCTGGTTTCGCTTTTTATTACAGCATGGGGTGCGGCCATATCAGGATGCAATTTTAGAGGCACTTCACGAAAAGAACATTGGCTTCTATTACGTTGAAGGTAGGTCTGGACGGATAGGCACATCAGGCCATTATTATTATGGAGAAGACAAATTTGAAAAGTATTATTTTACAGATGGATATAAAATATATTCTGATAAAATTGCTAAATTTGTATGTCGATGCAATGAGCAGTCATGCGGCGAAGTTGTTTCGAGGATAGAAGAAATTTTTGATGCAATATACATTGACGAAGTGCAAGACCTCGCTGGGTATGATCTTGAGATAATAAAACTCCTTTTCAGTTCTGCATGCAGCGTCTTGCTAGTCGGAGATCCAAGGCAATCCACTTACGCCACACATTATGAACAAAAATATGAAAAATATTCAAATGGAAAAATAAAGCAGTTTATACAGAACGAGTTGGGCAAAAGGGTGACTTGCGAAATCGATGAAACCACATTAACTGCATCACACCGAAACAATGAAGAAATATGTAATTTTTCATCGAGATTATACCGTGACATGCCAGTAACCAAGCCATGTAACTGTCAAGCGTGTAGAGGTATTGATCATGAACATTGTGGAGTTTTTTTAATTAGGAAAAGCAAGGTTGATGAATACCTGAAAAAGTTTCATCCTATGCAACTCCGCTGGGACGCGAGAGCGAAATGCAATCCGAATTACCCTGCTATGAACATGGGGGAATCAAAAGGGCTATCCTTTGAAAGAGTTCTTATCTTTCCAACTGATCCTATCAGGAAGTTTATCAAAGGGGCTGAAAAAGAGTTGCAAGGTTCTTCAAAAGCTAAATTTTACGTCGCCATCACACGCGCTTATCATAGTGTTGGGATTGTATTTGAGGATCGATTGGTTGACTCAGTTAAAGATATCGTGCTGTATGACGAAATCTGAAATCTCTGGTCATTTTATTCGAAATACAGCCACAAAAAAGAATGAACCCCATTATAAAATGGGGTTCTTAACGGTCTTAACGCAATTAGACTTGCGTTAGCAAATCGCTTTCATAAATACAGGTCTTGGTCAGGCCGCAACTCGATAGAGTTAAGGAAAGGATAGTCAACCTATCCTTCAGCAAAATCTCAGTGCACCAGCATCGCTGACGCCGAAGAGATTTGCACCTACAGCTTTTTGCCGAGTCCAAGCGCGGCCCTACTCAAAGGGCGAGCGTTATTGGGGACAAAAATCTGTTCTGCCTTATAAGGCAAGAAACCATGACAAACCGCAACAAAAGTTGGAGCTCATCACCGAATATATCAGAAAGCGTTACTTTCTGATATGAAATATATGCAAAGATTCAGGCCACGTCAACCCCAGTAGTACCAAGCATCTTGGCTACAACCAATGAAAGAGGTTTTCACCGCTGACAGTTCGGACTTTATGACTGCTCACATTTTGCACCAGTGGTTGCTTGACGTTCTACTAATCTCTGAGAGTATCGTTTGGATAAATGTTGAGGTGGCTCTTCACGGGAATCTGAACATGGCCATTCTCATTACAACAAAATACGTTATAATTTCCTTTTTTTAGGGTCACATCATAGTGTTCCCCTTGCCGTATATAGAACCCAAAACGATATGTACCACCAAGAAAACATGCTATCTCAGTATCGCTAGGTGATGTGTCGGTAATTTTTTGTATCCGCTGAGGTCCGTGCGCCACATAATCTTTTACAAAGGGCCAAGAACGCGCATCGACAAAACCATTATTTACTTTTTTTAAGTTTCCAAACTTCTCAGGAAAACAAGGTGCATTTGCCTCATAGTCTGCTATTTTTTTTAGATATAAATTAAATAGATTATCATGCCTGCCTTTAATTTTTACATTATGAAACGGCAACCGCCGAGGATCAACAGCGTCCAATGGGCTCTTGAGCATCTGCATCAGAGGGGGGAACAACACAGATAGTAATTGGCGAACACAAAAATGGTCGTTTGCACATGCCCTATCCTGACTACTTATGGGAACACATAGGGCATAGGGGTAAAGAAAAGCTAGAATATCAGGCGTTAGATGGCTATCAGGAAATATAAAAACCAAGCGAGATGGCACAACAATTTCTATATTTTTCTTTTTGGAGTCGGTATTTAACAATTCTCGCGCAATGTATCTTTGAAGATCAGGCAGTAAGCTTTTAGTAAGATTTCGTATATAGACATGAGTTGTATGGCGCACTCCAGGAAGAAGCGCATGGCAGAAGTGCTCAAGGCGTTCGTTAACGCTATTCCCAAATCCTGCAAAAAATAAAAGAGGAATACCGGTATGGTTAGATACCTTAATAAATTGCATCATGGACGTGTTAGCTGTGTTTTATCAAAATCTCAGCGATATCCCCAGGAATAAGCAATTTTGACCGAACATCAACGTCCTGGGCTGCCAACAACCTTTCTAGCGCATTAGAGGTAATGTTTGTTTTAATTTCTATATCTTTTTTAGTTGTCCAGTAGATAATCTCATCACCTACGCTATGCTCATTAGACCAAGATTTAATATTGCCTAACAATTGTGAAACAATACTGTCTTGCATTGTGTCTATGTCTAATTCTTCAGTAATAATTCTATATTTATTTTCAACAATTACATACGGCTGTTTAGCCTTATTCCTGTGTCTGGAATATGTATATGGATAAGACAATGAAAGATATATTTGCTCATCTGCCCTTAATGGAACAGTAAAAGCGCTGAGAATGCTTTTTCTGATCTGTGACAATACTATTCTGTCTAAATCTGATTCTTTAAGTGAAGGCTTACTATATACATAAGGGACTCCACTCTTTCCTGGATATGTTATCTCTAACCCATCAATTATTTTAATTAGTTCTGAAAGACGATACCCCTCTGGTAGTGCTGTGACGCTTCTTAATTGCTCCCCAAGCTGGGATAAAAGCATCGGTTTTTCACCATGTTGCTTGTATATGTTCCAAATTTCATCTTGGATTTTATCGATAGCAAGGTCAGTCATGAATACACCTCATAGCGTGATGGTTCCTTAAATTTGAATAACTTTATGCAAATTTATTAGCTAAGACAACTGGCTAAGTTCTGGTTACTTTTTTCCGTTAGCTGTGTGGCCTCTTTCGCCACTGGTGCGCCAAAAGGTATGTGGTTTTCTAGCCTTTTGCTCATGGGAGCCCCGATAAAGCCCTCTTTCCATAATACCATCTTTATAAATTGACTTCTTGCCTTTTTCTTTTCTTATTTTTTTGTCTTTTGGTTTTATGCCCGACACATATGGGCCAACTACACGACACCTATTTTTCTTCGGCAACAGGGAATTTGGGTACATATGCAAATTCAGGTCGCAAGATTCAATTTTTCAGGGATGGAAGGAGCCGAAACAGGCTCAACATTTAGGAAAATCCCATGAGTCCAGACGCACAAATTTTGCTATGCGCGTCTGCCGGGGCTGTAGTCGGCTGGCAAACCGAGTTCCGCGTTTGTTCGCCTTCGGCACTCGTCTGGCGTGAGATCAGCAATCATGTACTTCGCACACGTCATGTTCCAGCGCCGTGTCTCTTCTTCGCGCTTTTCTCGGTCTGCGCGTGAGCGTTGCGGCTTGAATGTGAATGAATTGCGAAGCCCTTTGGTCATTCGGTGCATAAGATCAGTCAGCTTGCGTTGGGCTTTCATGGCCCTGCGCTGCAATTTCGCGGTAGCCCTGGCTCTTTCCCGCTGGAGCATCGGCCCAAGGCCAAGAAATTCAAAAAAAAGAGTGGTCACAACGCGGATTGCCCGCAAACCCACATAGTCACCGTGATCATTTATGGTGCGGGGCTGTTGCACCTTCATAAAGCCCGCTTCTTTGAGCAAAGCAATAGCCCGCTCACAACGGCGTTGGCCGATGCCGGAATCACGGACTATGGTTCGCATATCAATGTCGATGAATCCGGCATCAAGAGTGGGTGTGCCAAGGCAGAGAGAGACAAGATCAAGGTGGGATAGAATTGTCTCAATGACAATCTGGCAAGCCTCCCGCCGCTCGGAACGGGTTTTCCTGTGCGGGTGCGATTGCAAAGGCTTGCACTTTCCAGGGTGGAAGTACCAAGCCTTTGCCCGCTCTGCGGCAAGGGAGAGGATGCGCGGCAAGCCGCCCTTGCCTTTTCGGATAGGGCGGGCTGGCGTCAGCGTGGGGCAACGTGGATCATGCCCGCAGCGATTTCCCGACATGTGCTACTCGCCGGGGCAAAATTGAGAGCGACGGCTCAAAAAGCCGCCAACAAAAATCCAGATAAAAATGGGGAGCGGTTCAAATCCCGATTGGGGAGTCGAATCAGCGGCCAGACGGTTTTGTGGTCGTATTTGCCGCACCCTGCAAATGGCAAAACTAATGAGAAATGCCCGTTCGGTTACGGCGATAAGAAAGAGGCAAAATAGTCCGTTTGATAGGGGAAGGAAAACGAGGACTGTGTACCTAAACTGTGTACCACGCTGTGTACCGCTGTGTATTTTTTGTACCGTTATGCATGTGTAACCCCTTGAAATTGTACGGTGACGTGGGGTTGTGTAACGGCTTTCACGCCGTCGACAGGGGTTCAAATCCCCTTGGGGACGCCAAGAAAAATCAAGGACTTACATGGAAATGTGAGTCCTTTTTTCATTGTGGGGTAAATTTGCCCCACACTCTGCCCCACAGATTTGCAGGAAAAAATACAAAGCGTAAAAAGATTCATAGCAGACTGCCGGAATTTCAGCTCAACACGGCAACTGAAAGAAAAACATAACGTAATGATTTAATTGTATTATTATACTATGCAACAGCACATTAAACGCCATTATCTTACTCCATTTGTTTTGCCGATAATAGCATTTCTATTGGCAATTCTGACAGGAGGAGCTTTGCTAAGCCTGAAGGCTTTTTCAGCAAACGACCCTGTCAGCGTTGTCGATGCTTTTTTTGGCTCATCCGGCTGAAGCGTA
>JAJDJN010000199.1 GCA_030267245.1 Desulfovibrio sp. OttesenSCG-928-A18 | reverse complement strand
CAAACTCGGCAAGTCAGCCCAGGCTGCGCGGGTAATCATCCCGTTTTTAGTAGCAACTACAAGTGAACCATTTTTGCACCAAAAATAAAATGGAGAAAAAAAGGACTCACGATTTCTCGTAAGTCCTTGAATTCGTGGTGCCGGGGGACAGGATTGAACTGCCCACACGTGGATTTTCAGTCCACTGCTCTACCAACTGAGCTACCCCGGCAGCTTGCGAAAGGAAGATGTACCCAAAGTCAAAGGGCTTTGCAAGCTTTTTTTCGGGCTGCGGGGCCGGATGCCTTGCGGCGGGAAGGCTTGAGCGGCTGTGCCGCAGCAGTGTCTTGTGTTCGGGAGGGGGAAGTTGGCGCTGTTGCGCTCGGGCGCCGTTGCTCGACAAAGGCTGCGCCGTGGTTCAGGCGGGACCGGGGCTGTGCGTTTTTTGCTCCGCCCCTGCTTGCCCTTGGAGCGGGAGATGCGTATTTTTCTTCTGTATGCGGACGATGCTTCTTATATTTTTTGCATTCCGCTGTTTTTTGCATTCCGCCAACCCTGTAGCCCTGGAATCTTTATGCCCGAACTGCCAGAAGTGGAAACCATCGCCCGCACGCTTGCGCCCCAGATTGCCGATTGCCGGATCAGCCGGGTGTCGGTGTTGCACCCCAAAGTGCTGCAGGCTGGCGCGGAGCGGCTGCCCGAGCTTGCGGGGGCACGTATTGCGCGCGTTTTTCGCAGGGCCAAGCTCTTGCTGCTCGAGCTGGAATCGGCCGTAACGGCGCAGCCCTTGCTCCTGGCCTTTCACCTGAAAATGACCGGGCGTTTTTTTGTGCATCCGGCGGGTACGCCGCCCGAAAAGCACACCCGCCTGGTTTTTGACCTGGAAGAGGGCGGCAGGGTATTTTTTGACGATATGCGTACCTTTGGCTATTGCCGCGTTATGCTGCCCCGGGAGCTGGACCAGTGGGCCTTTTGGAGTTCCCTCGGGCCCGAGCCCCTGGGGCTGCCGGCGGCGGAACTCGGGCGGATTCTGCACTCTGCCTTTTGCGGACGCAAGGCAGCGGTAAAGGGGCTGCTGCTCGACCAGCGCGTCGTCGCCGGTGTCGGTAATATTTACGCGGATGAATCCCTGTTTCGGGCCGGCATTTCCCCCCTGCTCCCGGCCGGGGAACTGAGCGCCACGCGTTGCCTTGCCCTGGCCGGCGCGCTGCAGGAGATACTTGAGCAATCCATCAGGGAATGCGGCAGTTCGATTCGCGATTATCGTGACGCCCTGGGCAATGCCGGGGCCTTTCAAAACACCTTTGCCGTATACGGGCGCAAGGGCGAGTCCTGCCGCAAGTGCGGCGCGGCATTGGAGCATGCCCGTGTTGCCGGGCGGTCCACTGTGTACTGCCCGCATTGCCAGATTTGACGGAGCGGGCCCCTGCCGCGCCAGCCCCCCCCGGCGCGGTTTTTTCTGCCGCCGGCAGCGCAACCAGGCCAGGTTTTGCGGGGGGCGGCGGCCCTTTGCCCGCCGGCGGCTCATCTCATATTCACCTTCGCGGTTCATTCCCCCTGCCCGGTGCCTTGCGGTTCCTCGTACTCCAGATCCACGATGAGCTTGCGCGAAAGCAGACGGTCCTTGAAGTCCCGGCGGAAGGGATAGAGCAAATCTTCCCGGTCGCGCAGTACCGCGCTTACGGCTCCGAGGGAAAGGCGCTCGTCCCCCTCGCTGAGAACAGCGGCGCAGATGAGCAAAAAGCCCATGGCTCCGCCCGAGTGCGCGCCCGGCGTTCCCCTGCCCTCCAGAGCGCCGCGCAATAGCTGGTATCCCGTAAGCCCCATGGCCATGCGGGCTGCAACTCCCTTGTCCTCCATGCGCAGCCGGATATGTTCAAAAGCCAGTTGCCTGAAGCAGCCCTGCTGCCCGGATACAAAGGGCGGCTGCATTTCAAGGCAGGAATCCGCCCAAACGGCGGCGTCCCGCAGGGAGGGTGCGGGCGACTGCCCTTCAACAGACATGCTTATGACTCTGGGCAGATATACCTGAGCCCTGGTTTGGGCCTTGCCCGCCGATTGCTCCGTATCTTCGGACCAGGGAAGCGCAAGGACCAGATCCAGGCTGCTGCCGTCCGTTATGAGCTGCGCCTTGCCGGACAGCAGCGGGATCGTTTCCCGAAGTTTATCCTTGGCCTTTGCTTTCAGCCTGTCGCGCAGCCGCCTTCTGCCCTGGGGCTTCGCTTCTTCGTCCTTAGCGCCGTTCACCGTTTCCGGACCGGCTGCCTCGCCGGCTGCCTCGTTGTTGCCGCGCAGGGTGTATTTCACGGCCAGGTGCAGGCCCTGCGGTCCTGAACGGGCGTTCATGGTCATATCCGCCCACAAGGTGCTGCCGAATCTGCCCTCTTTGAGCATCAGGCCGCTGGCGTGCAACTCTTCCACGCGAATGTTGTGCCGCAACAGAGTTTCCCATGATTGCGCCCCCGGTGCTTGTTGTGCGCTTGCATCCCTGTGCGGAATGAACTCGAAACCCTTGCCGTTGATGCTGCTGGCGTTGAGTTCGTGCCCGCTGCTGTTGCGGATGCTGACCGCCCGGGCGGAAAAAACCGGCGCCGCCACCGCTCGCGGGCGTCTTGCCGCTTCCGGTCCGCCCCCGCGTTCCCTGCGCGCCGCAATGAGGTCCAGTTCAATGTGTTCAATACTCAGACGCCTGGTCCGGATATGCCCTTCCAGCCCTTCCAGGGTCAGGTTCATGGAGCGCGCGGGCCCTGTGCCGCCCGGAGCCTGCGTATCGCTGTTCCGGTATACCGTTAGGCTTTTACAGCGCAGGTGGACATCCCGGCCGTCAGGGCCGTCGCCCTCCCGGCTTATGACTATATCGCCGCCGAACACATGTTTGAGGATGGGAATCGGGATCACATAGCCCCAGGACAGGGTGGCCCCGGGCAGAAGCGCTTCCAGGGTCTGCTCGACCCGGACCTTTACCCGGTAGCCGGAATACACAAGGGCGGCCGAGGCCAGGAGAAAAAGCGCCATAAAAAGCGGCCATTTTTTTCGCATGCTCATACTCCCGGGGGAGCGGAATGTTTGCCGGCGCTTGTGAATGCGCCGCTCTTCGCTCCCGCTGGCTGAGCATATGCAATGGGCTTTCGGCAGGCAAGGGGCTGCCGGTGAATTGTAACAGGGGCGCATATGGAAAGGGCGCAAGGCTTGCCGGGAGCGGCCATTTGCGGGGGCGCCCTTGCGGGTCGCGGCAAATGCCGCTATGCTCTGCAGCGGATTTTTGCACCGGCCCATAGGGGCTGCCTTGAGAAAGCACCGATTAATGCCTTTTTTGCCTCTGACTGCACCCTGCTTGAACAGGGCTCGTACCGCGCGAAGCTCGAGTATGTTCTGATACAATCGCCCCGTCGAACCCGTCTTTTGTGCCAGAGGCGTGCCAGATGGCAAAAATACGTATTAACCAGCACTTGCCCAACTTTTTTCCGGGAAAAAGGAATGAGCCGCAGAACCATGTACATTCTTCTTGCAGGCTGGCTGCTGCTCGGCGCGTATCTTTTTTATGAAACCATGCGCCAGGCCCAAACCGGCTCTTTGCCCCCGGCCTGGACCTTTATGCGCGAAGACTCGGACGCAGCGCCCCCCACACCGCTTTTCGGGGCTGACGAGTATGCGGAGCAGGAGCATGATGCCGAACCCTGAGCCTGTCGGTTCCGGGCCCCCGTTGTTTGATCCTCAGCCAGCCGGAGGCCCTGCCGATGACCGTTTCCCCAAACGCATACACTGAAGCGAAAGATTCCCGGCAGGCTTGCCTTGCCCTGCAATTTGGCCGTGTTGGCACCCGCGCGCACTATCTGGGGCCGGGGGCGTCCCAAGCGCGCGTGTTTTCCCTGCCCCTTTCCCTGTATCCCGAATCTTGCGCCGCGGATGGCAAGGAAACTTGCGCCCGCTTCGGACCCGATGCTGAGCTGCTGCTGTCGCGCTCTTTCTGGTCGCGGCTTCTTGCCCTGTGCGCCTTGCCCGAAGCCGGGCGCATACTGGCGGCCGCGCGCGAAGACGCCTTTGCCCCCCTTTTGGAGCAAGGTCCCTTGCGCGCGGCCTGGCTGCGGTCCCTGTTTTCCTCCGCTGCAAAAGAAGCATCGGCGGACAAAAGCCGGACGGGTCCCGAGGCCCTTGCCGACGCCCGGCTCCAGCCGGCCCCGGCGGACTGCGGCATACCCTTGCGTATGCTGGCCCCCGGGCCTGTGTCGGCGTCTTTGTTGCGACTTTGCGAGAT
>JAJDJN010000198.1 GCA_030267245.1 Desulfovibrio sp. OttesenSCG-928-A18 | reverse complement strand
GACCGTGCACAGTTACAATGCCGCAGGGGCTGTTCACGCTACGAGGAATTGGTTCTTCCTTGAGAATATAAATCCCTAGCGTGAGCAGGCCCTGCCCGGCTTTCGGAAAACCGCCATGGAACAAAGCGTCCTGCGCTCCTTTGAAGCCCGCTGCATTCAGGAAGAGCCCCCGGCCTGCCAGACCATGTGCCCCCTGCACGTGGAGGCCAGAACCTTTACCTCCCTCATGGCCGAAGGCAGATTCGCCGAAGCGCGCAAATGCCTCGAGCGGTCCATGCCCCTGGCCGGCCTGACCGGCTATTTGTGCACGGGCGAATGCATGGCCCACTGTTTGCGCTCGGACAAAGGCGGCGGCATCAATATGCCCATGTTGGAGCGTGCCTGCCTTGCCCTGTCCCCGGCCGGCAAAACCCTAGCCCTGCCCGCATCGGGCAAGAGCGTGGCCGTGGCCGGAGCCGGGCTTTCCTCCCTTTGCCTGGCCTGGGAACTGGGCAAAAAGGGCTGCAAGGTCGTTGTATTTCATACAAATACGCCTGGAGGCAGGCTGGCTTCGCAGCCTTTGGCCGAACTTCCGGCCCGGGCCCTGCCCGAGGCCCTGGAGCAACTTGGGGCCCTGCGCGTGCTTTTTCAGGAGGTCCGGGGCTTTGACCCCGCCTGGCGGGACAAGGTGCTGGGCGAATACGAAAGCCTCTACCTCGGCCTTGATGATCCGGGCGTAAGGCTGGCGGATTTCGGACTTGCGGATATCAGTTCCCGGCTGACCGGCGAAACTGCGCATGAACGGATCTTTGCCGGCGGCCTGCCCCGGGAGGGGGGCGCGTCCCATATTTGGGAGGCCTCGGACGGCAAACGCGCCGCCGGCTCCGTCACCCGGCTCCTGCAGGGTGTTTCGCCCGCAAGCGCGCGTGACAAGGAGGATGTATACCCCACCCTGCTGTACACGGACAGCGGCGAAGTGCCGGATCTCGCTCCGGTGCTCCCCCTTGATCCCCTCCAGCCTTCGGCGGAAGAAGCGCGGCGGGAAGCGGCGCGCTGCATCCAGTGCCAATGTCTGGAATGCGTCAAACGCTGCGCCTATCTTGCCGCGTACAAGGGCTACCCCAAGCGCTATGCGCGTGAAATTTATAATAACCTCTCCGTGGTCCACGGCCTGCGCCGGACGAACAGCCAGATCAATTCCTGCGCTGAGTGCGGCCTGTGCGCGGCTGTCTGCCCGCATGACGCGGACATGGGCGCCTTTTGCGCCGAAGCCAGAAAAGAGATGGTGCGCAGCAAACGCATGCCGCCTTCGGCCCACGAATTCGCCCTGGAGGATATGGCCTTCAGCAATGGCGACGACATCGCCTTTCTGCGCCATCAACCGGGGCATACGGGCAGCGCGGCCCTGTTCTTTCCCGGTTGCCAGCTTCCGGCTTCCATGCCGGAGCAGACGGAGCGGCTCTATGCCTTTCTTGCGGCGCAGCCGTCCCTTGGCAAAGGCGGCCTCGGCCTCTGGTTCCGCTGCTGCGCAGCCCCGGCCCGCTGGTCCGGGCGGCCCCAGCTCACGGGCAAAAGCGTGGCCGAACTGCGCAAGGCCTGGGTGGAAGCGGGCAAGCCCCTGCTCATCCTGGCCTGCGCCTCCTGCATGGCCTTTTTCAAGGCGGAATTGCCCGAGATTCCCCTGCGCTCTCTCTGGGAGCTTCTGTCTACTTTTCCCCTGCCGCCGGAAGCGGCTCCTTTGCCCGGCGGTCTCGCCCTGCACGATCCCTGCGCCAACCGGGACGAGGCGGAAGTGAGAAACAGCGTCCGCACCCTTGCCGCCGGGCTGAAGCAGGAGGTGGAGGAGCTGCCCCTCGGGCGCGAACTGACCCGCTGCTGCGGCTACGGCGGTCTTGCCGCCGCGGCGAATCCGTCCATGGGCGAGGCCTATGCCCTGAGCCGGGCCGAGGATACGCAAGGCCCGATCCTTTCATACTGCATCATGTGCCGGGACCGGCTGCGCGCGGTGGGCAAGGATTCCCTGCATATGCTGGATCTTTTGTTCCCGGCCTCGGCCACGGCCGAAGAGCCCGCGTCCGGGGCCATGCTCGCGGCCCGGCGGCCCGCGCCCGGCATTTCCCGCCGGCAGGAGGCGCGTCTGGATTTTCGCAGGCGCATGTTGTTACATTTCTGGAACGAGCAGCCGCTCAGGGATCCGCCTATGGAAGATCTTGTTCTGCACATGGACGATGCCGTGGCCCAAAAGCTGGAAGCGCGGCGCATACTGCACACGGACGTCAAGGCGGTGATCCTGTACGCCCGGGACAAGGGCGCCCTGTTCCACAATGCGGAAAACGGCAGGAGCCTCAGTTCCCTGCGCCCCAAACAGGTAACTTTCTGGGTGGAATACAGCGAACAGCCGGACAAAAGCTGCGTGATCCACGATGCTTACTGCCACCGCATGGTGGTGCCGGGCGTGCCGGGCCGGGGCCTGCCCACGGCCTGTTCCGAAGAAGGATACGCGCCCAAGGGAGGACGGATGTGAAAGCCCAGATCAGCAGTGTGGACGCCGGAGGCTGGCGCTGCGGCAGTTGTGACGCGCCCCTGGAGAATATGCCCGTGGACATCACCTACATGGGCAGCAGTTTTCAGGTGGAACTTCCCCGTTGTCCCAGGTGCGGCTATACTTTCATCCCCCCGGAACTGGCCGAAGGCAAGATGCTGGAAGTTGAGCGCATTCTGGAAGACAAATAGGTGATATGCCTCCGGCGGCCAAAGGGGCTTCATGCCGTACACAGACTACGCCGCAAGTCCATTGCGAAAGGTTACCGGTAATTTTCTCAGACCCGGGGGCGCGCAGCTTACGCGCATGGCTGCAGGCCACTGCCAATGGCGGCGGGGCATGCGCGTACTGGACCTTGGCTGCGGTCCGGGCGGGGCCCTGCGCCTTTTGCGTGAGCTGGGGCTTTACTGTCTCGGGCTGGATCGCTCCGCCCCGGCGCTGGCCGAGGCAAGGGCCGTGGCCCCCTGTCTGCGCGCCGACATGGCGCGTATTCCCCTTGGCGGCAACAGCCTCGACGGTATCCTTTGCGAATGCGTTCTTTCCCTGGCGGACAGTCCTGGGCGGACCCTGCTCGAGTGCGCGCGCGTACTCAGGCCGGGGGCATATTTTGCCTGTAGCGATATCAGCCTGCGCGGGAGCCTTTCCGGTAAAAGCGGCCTTTTGCCCGAAGCCGGGGCGGCCCGGGGCTTTCCCTGCGCTTTGGGGGCCATGACGGACGCGGACCTTGCGCTTCTTTTGCGTGACTGCGGTTTCAGGGTTCTGCTGCAGGAGGATCACAGCGCGTTTTTGCGGGAACTGACAGCCAGGATCATCTGGGAATTCGGCTCCATGGACATATTTTTCAAGCTTTGGCGCGGTTCGGGGCATCCGGGGAGCTGTTCCGGCCTGTCCGGTCTACCAGATCAGGAGGCCCTGCCTCCGCCTGTTCCAAAGCTCGGCTATACCCTCACCATAGCGCAAAAGGAATAACGCTCATGAAACTTCTGGCCATTAACGGCAGTCCGCGCAAGAACGCCAACACGGCGAGTCTGCTGGAAAAGCTTGTGGCCGGCGCTGCTTCCGCCGGGGCGCAGGCCGAGCTTGTGCATTTACGTTCTCTCAAGTACAGCGGCTGCGTCAGCTGTTTTCAATGCAAGGAGCCGGAGGGAAAATCCTACGGCCGTTGCGTGCTCAAAGACGGGCTGACGCCGGTGCTGCAAAAGGCCCATGAAGCCGAGGTGCTGGTGCTCGGTTCACCTTTCTATTTCAGCATCGAGAGCTCCTTCATGCGCGCCTGCATGGAGCGGCTCTGGTTTCAGTATTATCTGTACTCGGCCAAAAAGCCTCCCCTTTCTCCGCGTAAAAAGGCCTGCGCCCTGCTTTACACCATGAACGTGCGCGAAGAGGACATTCCGCTTTACGGCAAGGACAAGGTCATTGCCGTTGCCAGGCGGGTTATGGAGAGGCTCTTCGCCCCCTGTGAGCTGTTCTTGTGTTGCGACACCAAACAGTTCAAGGATTACTCCAAATATGAAACTGACATCTGGGATGTGCCGGCCAAGCTCAGACGTCATGAGGAAGTATTCCCCAAGGAGCTTGAGCGCGCCTTCGCTCTGGGCGTTTCTTTGGTCTCTGCTTAGTAGGGATATTCGGGGGGACTGAGGGGGCTTTGCCCCCTCATACTCCCCCAGCAGGGGGCAGCGGCCTCCTGCACCCGCGAATCGGCCTCGGCGTAGGGGATCGGCATAAAACGGCCCCT
>JAJDJN010000197.1 GCA_030267245.1 Desulfovibrio sp. OttesenSCG-928-A18 | reverse complement strand
ACCAGCAGGGGGATGCCCACCTTTGCGTAATCCTTGAAGGCGTATTTGCCCGGCTCGCGTACGATCATGTTTACCGGGGAGCCCAGGGGTGAAACAAAGGCGGAGGAACAGGCAATGGCCACCACCATGGCGCAGGCCTGGGCGCTGATGCCGAAACTATCGCCCACGGTCACGGCCATGGGGGCGACAAGCACCGCCACAGCGGTATTGGACATGGCCAGCCCGAGCAGGGCGGTGATCAGAAACAGTCCGGCCAGCACCAGCAGGGGGTCCGCACCGGCGAAAGTCCGCAGGAAGGCGGCGGATACCA
This sequence comes from Desulfovibrio sp. OttesenSCG-928-A18, assembly GCA_030267245.1. Classification (GTDB taxonomy): domain Bacteria; phylum Desulfobacterota; class Desulfovibrionia; order Desulfovibrionales; family Desulfovibrionaceae; genus Frigididesulfovibrio. Next base: position 3,980 of record JAJDJN010000197.1, on the reverse strand, counting down.
GGGGGATGACCCCTGTTTTCTGCAGCGCCAGCGCAAGGGGGAGGATGCCGGCAATAAGGACGATGGTCTGCCAGTCGATGACTTCATAAATGGAGCCCAGGGGCACGCAGCGGGTGAGCACCAGGGCGCATGTGGCCGCAAGGATGGCCGTGACCGGGGCCAGCAGGTTGAAGGCCATTAAAAGCACCATTGCGGCCAGAATGGCGAGGGCGGTGTTCTCCTTTTCCCTGGCCGGGATAAGGGCCTTGTATTCTTCGGGAATGGTCAGCAGGATGTAGTCCTGCCTGTTCTGTTTGAGGTGCACGATATCGCTCCAGGCGCCGCAGATAAGCAGGATGTCGCCAAAGCGCATGGGAGTGTCGGCGATATCGTCGGTCAGGGTTTCCCCCTTGCGGCGGATGCCCAGGACCATACTGTGCGAAATACTTTGAAAAAGGGCCTGGCGCAGGGTTTTGCCCAGAAGCTGCGACTCCGGGTTCAGCATCAGTTCGGCAACGCCCACCACCTGAAAGAAGGCGCGGCGCTGGTTGGCGCTCACCGTGACAATGCTCAGGGAAAAGTTCCCGGCAAAGGCGTTCACGGATTCCGGGCTGCCGATGAGCAGGAGCAGGTCGCCCGCGTGAAAGATCATTTCCGGCCTGGCTGCCAGAATTTCGCGCCGCCGGCGGTTCTCGCTGGTCTGCAGGGCAAGCAGGATAACATGATGCTCGGCCCCGAGCTGCATGCTGGCCACGCTTTTGCCCACCAGGGGGGAATCCGTCCCCACGCGTAGCTGGTATTCGAATTTGGCGATGTTGTGATATTGCAAAAGGTCGTCGATAAAGGGATCCTTTTTGCGTTCCACCTTGCTGCCCTTGCCGGCCAGCATGTTCTGGCCGGCAAAGGCCATAAAGAGATAGGCGAGGGTTAGAATGAGCACGCCAAAAGGGGTGAAGCTGAAAAAGGGCAGCGAGGCTACGCCGTGATCGAGCAGGGTGCCGTTGACCACAATGTTCGCTGTTGTGGCCACAAGGGTCATCATGCCGCTGATCATGGCGGCCACGGCCAGGGGCATGAGCAGCCGCCGGTGGTTGAGTCCGGCTTTTTCCGCCACGCTCAGGGTTATGGGAATGAATATGGCGGCCGTTGCCGTGGAACTCATAAAAGCCCCCACGCTCCCGGCGGCGAGCATGATGAAAAGCAGGAGCCGGCGCTCGTTGGAGCCGCCGTACCTGATGATGGCGTCGCCCACGCGCTGGGCGATGCCGGTGTTTATGATGGCCTTGCCAACAATAAACATGCAGGCAATAATAATCACGGCATTGTTGGAAAAACCCGAAAGCGCATCGGGCAGTTCCAGTACACCCGAAAGCATGAGCGACAGGATGATGAGCACCGCCACCAGATCCGCCCGCAAAAGGTCGCCGACCAGAAATACGACGGCAACGGCAAGGATACAGAGGGTGATGAGCATATTAACGTCCATGGGATTCTCCGCCGGAAACATGCGCCGCGCCGGGCGCTGGATTGTTTGTTCGGCAAGGGTGTATCAGCAATCAACGTTATGTGGTAGCTGTTTTTGCGGATAATAACCGGCTGATTACGAACGGGTGACCGCGGCGCGCCGCCGCGTGTTATCCCTGTGGAGGCATCCATGCTTTGTCTGTTTTTGCGCGCGGGGCGCCCGCGTCTGTTATTGGTGCCGCTTTTCTGTCTGCTGCTGCCCCTTGTCTTTGCGCCCGGGCCCTTTGCGCAAGCGGCCGAAAAAGACGGCAAGGCGCAAAAAGCGCCCGTGTTTACGCTGCTTCCCCTGTACAGCCTGCCGCATAATCCCGGGCATTCCACCCAGGGACTTTTTTTCCATCTCGACAAGCTGTATGAAAGTACCGGCGGCTACGGCACTTCCGTAATCGCCTGCAAGGACCCGCAAAGCGGCGAGACCCTTCGCGAACGCGCGTTGCCCCCGGACTATTTCGGCGAAGGCGCGGTTGTGGCGCAAGGCACCTTGTACTTGCTGACCTGGAAAAACCGGGTATGCCTCATGCTGCACCCGGATACCCTGGCCGAAAAGGATCGCTTCGGCTACCCGGGCGAAGGCTGGGGCCTGGCCTATGACGGCAGCAGCCTTATCCGCTCGGACGGCAGCAGCTTTCTGTATTTTCACGATCTCGGGGGCACGGTGCTGGGCAAGCTTCAGGTCCGTGACGGCGCTGATGCTGTGGAGGGGCTGAACGAACTGGAATGGATCCCCGGGCAGGGGCTGCTGCTGGCCAATATCTGGCGTACGTCCGACATCGTGGCCATTGACCTGAAAAGCGGCAGCGTGCGTTTTCGCCTGAATCTCGAAGGGCTTGTGCCGGCGGAGTTCGCCGCCGCCCATGTGGCCAACGGCATCGCCCTTTCTCCTGACGGCAGCGAACTCTGGATTACCGGCAAATGCTGGCCGCGCATCTTTGTCGCGGCCTGGCCCATAGAGGGAGCGCCGCAATAAGGCCCCCGCTATCGCGGGCAATTATCCCCTGGCAGCAAAGCGCATGGCATGACGGGGCGTCACGCCCCTTTGGACTCGCAGTCATGCTGTCTGCCGTGCAGCTTTTCGGCGGCCCGGCTCTGTTTCAGTTGCTCGGCGCGGTAAAGCTGTCTTTTGTGCTCGTACATGCAGGCATCGGCATGGGTGATGAGCTGGTCGGTGCTTGTGCCGTCTTCGGGATAGCGGGCGCTGCCCACGCTGAAGCTCAGGCGGACCGGCAAGGTACAGGGCGCGTAAAGGGGCACGGCGAATTCCCGCGCGATGTCCTGCCACAAAACGCTGCCGCGTCCGCATTCTTCATGCGGCCCCACGTGGATCAGCATGAATTCATCCCCGCCGAGTCTGGCTAATATATGCCGCTCGTTGAGATGCCTTTCAAAGCGCCGGCAGAATTCTATGAGCACCTTGTCGCCAAACAGGTGTCCGAAGCTGTCGTTGATCTGCTTGAAATGGTTAAGGTCCATATAAAAGAGCGTAAAATGGCTGCCCTGCGCCAGCAGAGCCTCAAGCCGGCGCATGGCGCCTTCACGGTTGAGCACGCCGGTCAGGGCGTCCGTGCGCAAGAGTTGCTCCAGACCAGATTTTATGCCTATAAGCTCGGCATTGTTCCGGACGATGACTGCAAGAAGCAGGCTGATGCAGAAACCGGCAATGATCGGCAGCCAGTTTTCCGGGTATTCATACCAGGCGCGGACGGGCAGGATGCGAAAATACCAGTCCGCGTTGAGTATGGGGATGTGCCGCTCGATGTAGGCGGCTGACGCGTCATAGGCATAGCTGCTGGCCGCGATTACCTGGCGCTGGCCGTCATCCGGGTTCGTGCGCCAGATTTCAAAGGCGACGCCTTCCGGCTCCAGGCTTTCCAGGCCGGCGCCGTGCAAGGCCTCGGGGTATTTCAGGGTGACCGATACAAGGCCCCAGAAGTGTCTTTCGCCTGTTTCAGGCGAGGGTATCAGCACCGGCAGCCTGCCCACCAGGACGCTGCCGCCCTGCATCAGTTCAAAGGGGCCGCCCAACACCAGCCGACCCCTTTCTTTGGCCAGAACCGCCTCCTTGTTGCCGGCCCCCGTTCCCAGCAGATTATAGCCCACAAGCTGCTCATTGCCTTCCAGCGGATACACGTGGGAAACCACGCCGCCAGGGGCCACAAGAATGTTCAGGATTGCCGGATCGTCCATGATTATGGCCGCGTTGCGCTCAAAATCCGGGATTTCACCGTTGTTCTGAATGACAAGGGCGGCCAGGGCCTGGGTTTTGGACAACAGCCTGGCCACGGCATTGCTTACGCCAATGCTCTTTTCAATGATCAGACGCTCCATGGACAAGCGCTGCAAGTCCGACCTGTGCTTGATGCTGATCATGCTGAGCAGGGTGAATACCAGCGCGGAGACAACAAAAAAGATCAACGCGCGCCGTGCGGGGGCTGCGGTGAGGCTGTTTGCCGACAAGCGGGGCAAAGGATAAAGGGCCA
>JAJDJN010000196.1 GCA_030267245.1 Desulfovibrio sp. OttesenSCG-928-A18 | reverse complement strand
CATGCGTGCCCTGTATTTTGCTCTGTGTTTCCTGTTGCTGGCGGCCGGCGCCGCCTTTGCGGCCGAAACGGTGGAGTGCGAGGGTTTTTCCCTGCAAGTGCCGGACGGTTGGCAAGTGCTGCACGGTCCGCAAAAGCACCAATACGGGTATATGGTGGTCCTGTCCGGCCCCGGAAGGCTGGAGACGGTCAATGTCAATATTACCAGCAGCCTGGGCCTGGATATAGAGCAGCTGATCGACAAGGCCCGCAAAAAAGCCGACCAAAAGGGCCAGAGCCTGGAAATTGTAAGCTCGGGCACGGACTCCTACACAGCGGAGACCGAAGTTGGCAACCTGAAGGTGCGGCTTGTGTGCACGCTGGATTCGGACAAAAAAGAACTCGGCATACTCGCCTACTCCGCAAGCAGTAAAGAGGCCGAGGCCGTAGCCAGGACAGTGCGCACCACAAACCCGAAGCTGCAATTTTTCAAATAGCGCCAGTGCCGCGCCAGGCGGCATGAACGCGGATACGCATGTCAATGCCGGGCCTGTAGCTCAGGTGGTTAGAGCGCACGCCTGATAAGCGTGAGGTCGATAGTTCAAGTCTATCCAGGCCCACCATATTCCGGCGGTAGGCAGAGTGCGCGAAGCGGCGTTAGCCGCCCGCGAATGCACAAGAATTGGGGCCGTGTTGCTAAGGCGCTCGCCGCGCCATTTCGGCACCGAATTTTCAGGGATCTGTCTGAAATCACCATCAGCCTGTTCTGATGCTGCTGTTCAGGCATATGCCTGACCGACCCGCAAGGGTCTGTTCATTGACAATTGAATAGGGAAGGAAAGGAAAAGAATTCTGGTCTTTTCTCGTGGCATATGCCGCGTGAAAGATCACGAATCGGGTAGAAGAATGACAAGTAAGAAAAGGGCAACAGGTGGATGCCTTGGCGTCGGAAGGCGATGAAGGACGCGGACGGCTGCGATAAGCCTCGGGTAGGAGCCTAACATCCTTTGATCCGGGGATTTCCGAATGGGGCAACCCAGCGGGCGTATGCCCGTTATCCCCGACTGAATACATAGGTCGGGGAGGCGAACGCAGGGAAGTGAAACATCTCAGTACCTGCAGGAAAAGAAATCAAACGAGACTCCCAAAGTAGCGGCGAGCGAAATGGGACGAGCCTAAACCGTGCTGTTCCGACAGCGCGGGGTTGTAGGGCCGCTATAATTGATCCGTGAGTAGGCAGGGGAAGAGTCTGGGAAGGCTCGGCACAGAGGGTGAGACCCCCGTACCTGAAACCGAAAAGGGCAAGAGCGGTACCTGAGTACCGCGGGGCACGTGAAACCCCGTGGGAATCCGGGAGGACCATCTTCCAAGGCTAAGTACTAACCGACGACCGATAGTGAACTAGTACCGTAAGGGAAAGGTGAAAAGTACCCCGACAAGGGGAGTTAAAAGACCTGAAACCTGTTGCCTACAAGCTGTGGGAGCCTGGTATTCACCGAAGCTGTGAGCTTGCGTGTATGGATGTTTAAAAACATCCTCGGTGCAGTGTTCATATTTTCGGTGAATACCGGGTGACCGCGTGCCTTTTGCATAATGAGTCAGCGAGTTACTTTGTCCAGCAAGGTTAAGCGAGAAGCGGAGCCGTAGCGAAAGCGAGTCTGAACAGGGCGTTAAGTTGGGCGGAGTAGACCCGAAACCGAGTGAGCTATCCATGGGCAGGTTGAAGCTCAGGTAAAACTGAGTAGAGGACCGAACCGTCAACGGCTGAAAACGTTCCGGATGACCTGTGGATAGGGGTGAAAGGCCAATCAAACTCGGTGATAGCTGGTTCTCCCCGAAATATATTGAGGTATAGCCTCGTGGATTATCTTGCGCAGGTAAAGCACTGACAGGGCTAGGGGTCCCACCAGATTACCAAACCCTATCAAACTCTGAATGGCGCATAGATTTACCACGGGAGTCAGACTGCGGGTGCGAAGATTCGTAGTCGAGAGGGAAAGAGCCCAGATCAACAGCTAAGGCCTCCAAATTCATGCTCAGTGTGAAAGGTGGTGGAGTTACACAGACAGCCAGGAAGTTGGCTTAGAAGCAGCCATCTTTTAAAGAAAGCGTAATAGCTCACTGGTCTAGTGACTCCGCGCCGAAGATGTAACGGGGCTAAGCATGATGCCGAAGCTTTGGGGTGATGTTTTAATTTTTCCTCGGTGTTACAAAGAGTGTTGTTGTGGTCTTCGAGATCATGACAGACTGGCACGAAGGTTGCGACAGCAAGCTTCGTGACAACGAGGAAATATTACAAACATTACCGGTAGGGGAGCGTTCTCAGTGGGATGAAGGTGTCCCGGAAGGGGCATTGGACTTCTGAGAAGTGATTATGCTGACATAAGTAACGATAAAACGGGTGAAAAACCCGTTCGCCGCAAACCCGAGGTTTCCTGGGTCAAGGTAATCTTCCCAGGGTTAGTCGGCCCCTAAGGCGAGGCTGAAAAGCGTAGTCGATGGGAAACGGATTAATATTTCCGTACTTGCACAAGTATGTCCGGAGGGACGCAGAAGGATAGCCCGGCTTCCAGTTGGATGGGAGTGAAAGGCGGTAGGCGGAAAAGGGTAATCTCCTTTTCATAACGCCGAGAGCCGATGCGAGTCGCAAGACGAGCGGGTGATTCCCGGCTGCCAAGAAAAGCTCCGCTTCTTAGCTTGTGTGAACCGTACCGCAAACCAACACAGGTGGGTGGGTATAAATGTACCAAGGCGCTCGAGAGAACTCTGGTTAAGGAACTCGGCAAAATGACCCCGTAACTTCGGGAGAAGGGGTGCTTTTCCCGGTGACATGATTCACTTGTAGAGCTGGGAGAAGCCACAGTAAAATGGCGGTGGCGACTGTTTACTAAAAACATAGGTCTCTGCGAAGTCGTAAGACGAAGTATAGGGACTGACGCCTGCCCGGTGCCGGAAGGTTAAGAGGAGAGGTTAGGGCAACCGACGCTTTGAATCGAAGCCCCGGTAAACGGCGGCCGTAACTATAACGGTCCTAAGGTAGCGAAATTCCTTGTCGGGTAAGTTCCGACCTGCACGAATGGCGTAACGATCTCCGCGCTGTCTCAACCAGAGACTCGGTGAAATTGAAATGGCGGTGAAAATGCCGTCTACCCGCAGCGTGACGGAAAGACCCTGTGCACCTTTACTATAGCTTGACATTGGGTTTTGGGCTGACATGTGTAGGATAGGTGGGAGGCTGTGAACTCTGTACGCCAGTATGGAAGGAGCCATCCTTGAAATACCACCCTTGTCAGTTTAAGACTCTAATCCACTCCTGTAATCCAGGTTGGAGACAGTGTCTGGTGGGTAGTTTGACTGGGGCGGTCGCCTCCCAAAAAATAACGGAGGCACGCAAAGGTTCCCTCAGCCTGATTGGAAACCAGGCGCCGAGTGCAAACGCATAAGGGAGCTTGACTGCAAGAGTGACGGCTCGAGCAGGGACGAAAGTCGGTGTTAGTGATCCGGTGGTTCCGAATGGAAGGGCCATCGCTCATTGGATAAAAGGTACGCCGGGGATAACAGGCTGATCGCATCCAAGAGTCCATATCGACGATGCGGTTTGGCACCTCGATGTCGGCTCATCACATCCTGGGGCTGAAGCAGGTCCCAAGGGTACGGCTGTTCGCCGTTTAAAGTGGTACGCGAGCTGGGTTTAAAACGTCGTGAGACAGTTTGGTCCCTATCTGCTGTGGGCGTAGGATATTTGAGAGGGCCTGTCCCTAGTACGAGAGGACCGGGATGGACGAACCACTGGTGGACCTGTTGTCCTGCCAAGGGCATAGCAGGATAGCCACGTTCGGAAGGGATAACCGCTGAAAGCATCTAAGCGGGAAGCCTGCCTCAAGATAAGATATCCTTGCGTAAGTGTGAGGCCCCTTGTAGACCACAAGGTTGATAGGCCGGAGGTGTAAGTGCGGCGACGCATTCAGCTTACCGGTACTAACAGGCCGAAAACTTGATTCTTCTCCCTCCTTTCCTCCCCTTCAATTGCCGGCATCGCGCCAAGGCGTGGCTTGCAAGCCAGCCCCGCGCGAGGCCAGCGGCGACCGTCGCTTGTGGTCACTTTCCACAACAGCGGCGGCCCCGGTTTTGCCGGGCAGAGGACAATCGTCCCCTCCCCCAGCAAAGCCGCGGGCTGAAAATAAAACCGCGAGCTTAAAACTTTGTTGGCTCCCATGGAGAGGTGGGTACACCCAGCCCCCATTCCGAACCTGGCAGTTAAGCACCTCATCGCCGATGATACTGCATATTTATGTGTGGGAACGTAGGCCGGGGCCAACATCTATTACAGCCCA
>JAJDJN010000195.1 GCA_030267245.1 Desulfovibrio sp. OttesenSCG-928-A18 | reverse complement strand
GTTCTATACATATTACCCGAGGAGGCTTGTGATGTATTACAAAAAACTGCTTGTCCCCGTGGACGGATCACCCAACGCCGAACTGGCCTGCCGTCATGCCATCGAACTTGCCAAAGCCGGCAACATGGAAATCATCTTTTTGCACTGCTTCGGAGACCTGCCCACAACCATCGGCGGGCAAGCGCGTGACGAAATCATCGCCCTGTCCGAAAAAGAAGGCAAGGCGCTGCTCGCCCCCTGCGAAGCCCTGTGCGACGAAAGCAACATCAAATACAGATCCACCGTACGCCCCGGCGCTCCCGGCAGAACCATCGTCCTTGTGGCCCAGAGCGAGGGCTGCGATCTGATCGTCATGGGTTCGCGCGGCCTGAGCGACTTTTCCGGCATGGTCATGGGCAGCGTCAGCCACAGGGTGCTGCGCCACGCCACAATGCCCGTGCTTGTCGTCCGCTGATTCTTTCCCGAAAACGCTGGCAGCCCGGATTTTGCGCTTGGCGCAAAATCCGGGTTAAGCGATATGACGACATCTCGTTGAGCAAGCGCCTTGTCTTCTTGCCCCCCTTGTCTTATAGTTATTCTATCCTGTTTATCGCGAACTGTAGCGATAATCTTCTGTTTTCAGTTGCGCGCGACGCCAAAGGAGTTCTCTTGTCCGATTCCAGCAGCTTAGCAGTCTCTCTTCTGGCATGCCTGGATATTACGGTATTGCGCAGAATAGCCCCGGCCACGTATCAGTTGTACGGCAAGACCCCGAATTTTTATCGCCGTATGTTCCCGGCCGCTACCGATGCCGGGCACGAGTGTCCTTGGCGCTATTCACGGACCCTCGAGCATTTTATTGATGATGCGGAGCACTTTTTCTCCCTTGGCAAGAACGGAGTGCTGTATTCGGATATCTGGACGGAAGAAGGCTTGACAAGCCCGGGACAGGCGCTGACCGCCTGCGCCGCCAACCTTGGCGAGGAACAGGTGCTCATGCTCCGCCTCCTGGAGCATGCCGCGCCGGACGGCGGCTTTGAATTCAGGGCGGCGCGTACCGTCCTGCTGGGAGCCCTGACCTGTGAGCCGGAAGAAAATACCGCGCCGGTAAACGAGCGTTTTGACCCGCTTACCACCCTGTACACACGGCAATCCTTCATGAGCATCATGGCCACGCAGATAGACCAGGTATCCGGCATTGGCGGGCATTGCTCCCTGCTCATCCTTGATATTGACGATTTTAAGGGTATCAATGACGTTTACGGGCATGATACCGGTGACAAGGTCCTTTCATCCTTGGGACTCATATTGCGGCAGTTCCTGCGGCGGGAAGATGTGCCGGCGCGTATAGACGGCGAAGAGTTCGCCATACTCGCGCCCTTCACCATGCAGCACCAGGCCCTGCGTATGGCGGAAAAGCTGCGGGTGGCCATTTCCGAGCACGGTTTCGGCTCCCTGCCCCCGCTTACCGTAAGTATCGGGTGCACCACCTGCTATGCGGGCGACACGCCGGATACCCTTATGGAGCGGGCCTATCAAGCCCTGGTGGATGCCAAGGAAAACGGAAAGAATCTTGTGCGTATGCGCTAGGACCTGTTAACGCTGCGGCCCTTTTGTCCTCTGCCTGCGTCAGAAAACCTTTTTATTCCGGTCGAGTACCGCAAGAGCACACTCCCTGCATAAAAAGGCCTTCTTCCTTTGCAGAGAACGAAACTGCTCGTAGTGTCAACAGCCTCTGGAGCATTTTAACATTGAAAATGTTTGAATGCCCTGCAAGGAATTGCTTGCAAATCCTTGCCTTGAGTTCGCCGTGGGCGAGCTTTGCGCGGTCCCCTGCCCGGCCTCGGGCCACAGGAACTCCAGCCGCCGCACTGATGGCAGCCGTGCCAGTTTAAGGAGAGTTATATGTCGGAGCAAAGAAAATACGCCTTTGAATGGGATTCGGTTATCGGGGATATGAATGTCGCCCGTCCGGAACTCGGCCCCACAACCCGGGTGGAGGTATACCGTCTGTTCCAGTTCGCGCTGCGCGATGAGCTGGAAAAACAGTATGGTACGGAAAAGACGGATGAATTGTTTCGTGCCGCCGGCGTCCTCGCCGGCGAGAATTTTTACAAGAAATTCTGCTCCAAGTGCACCAGTGTAAGCGAACTGGCCAAGACCCTGCAGGAGTTGTTCAAGGAAATGGGCATCGGCATCCTGCGGGTGGAAAAAAGCGATCTGGACAAGCTGGCCTTTACCCTGACCGTGGATGAGGATCTGGACTGCTCGGGCATGCCCGACACCAATGATGTCATCTGCGTGTATGACGAGGGCTTTATCCAGGGAATCCTGCAATCCTTTACTGGCAAGGGCTTTTTTGTCCGCGAAACAGACTGCTGGTGCACGGGGGAGCGCACCTGTCGCTTTACGGCAACCCCCATATAACGAGAGCCCATGCCTGAAGACATACAACAAGAGTTGGCTCTGACGGCTGTCAGGTATCTGGTGCAGCTGGTCAACGCGCCGACTGTGCCGGATATTCCGCCGGAGCTTGAACGCTTTCCTGATCTTGCCTCGCTGCGGGACACTGTTGTCGCGTTGCGTGAGCATCTTGTGCGTTTGTCCAAGGGGGACCTGTCGCAGGATCTGACCACTCGCGGTTTCATGGCCGGGCTTCTGAAGTCCCACCTGGCCAACATGCGCCACCTCACCTGGCAGGTTGAGCAGGTTTCACAGGGGGACTTCACGCAGCGTGTAGATTTTATGGGCGAGTTTTCAAAAGCCTTCAACAATATGGTGGTGCAACTGGACACGACCTTGAGCAATCTGCGCACCACGGAAGAGGCTCTTACCGAACTTACCGTCTCCCTGCGCCACCAGGTGGACCTGCGCAACAGCGCCATGGAGGCGCTCAGGGAAAGCGAGGCCAGATTCAAATACCTTGCCGAACACGACCCCCTGACCGGGGTTCTGAACAGACGCTCCTTTCTGCTGCTTGCGGAAACAGGCATGAAAAAGGCCGCCCACCGGGACAGGCCCTGCTGCCTGGCCCTGCTGGATGTGGACCACTTCAAGCGCCTCAACGACACTTACGGGCACCTGGAGGGCGATACCGCGCTCAAGCATCTTGTCGCCCTGGCAACGCGCAACCTGCGCAAATCAGACAGCATGGGCCGCTACGGAGGGGAGGAATTTATCTTCTTCTTTGCGGACGCGGATATTGAGCAGGGATGGCGGGCGGCCGAACGCATCCGCGCCGCCCTGGCCGGTACCCCCGTGCCCCTGAAAGCGGGCCCCGTATACATCACCGCCAGCCTCGGCCTGTGTGTGATCATGCCGGAATGGGGAGCGGAAAGCCGGGGAGCCCCTTTTCTGCAAAAAGTCATCTCCATGGCCGACGCGGCCCTGTACAGGGCCAAACAGGAAGGGCGCAACCGCATCTGCACGGCGCCGGTGAGCAACCCCGCCCTGCTGGTGACCGAGGGCATAGGCAGAAACACGGACGCCCCTGTCCAGGGTGTGGCGCCCATAGAAAGCCCCACAACCGGACCCGACCCCGCAAAAGGCGTATAGCCAAAGGAAGCACGCGCGCAATAACAGGACCACAAGTTCACGAGTGGCCCTGCGCGCTCACCAATGGGGGTCAAGGGGCATGATGCCCCTTGCGGGGGTCCAGGGGGCGGAGCCCCCTGGCGGGGATTCCAAAGGGGCGCCGCCCAGCGCCTGGGTCCGCGACCCCTTTGCCCGCCGGAGGCAAATATCAGTTGCCGCCAGTTTCCGTATACAAGGGCGTCATGGCGCTGATGGCCAGGCCCAGAAAATCATCCAGCCCCAATCCGGCCCGTTCGCATTCCCGGATCCGCTCACGGCTCACGGCAGCCGCAAAGGCTTTGTCCTTCATTTTCTTTTTCAGGCTTTTCACCTGCATTCCCTCTATTCCCATGGGCCGCATGAGCACGGCGGCATTGACAAGGCCGGTGATGCTCTCCCCCGCGCGCAGGGCGAAATCCAGGCGGCTGCGCGGTTCAAGGCCGGTGCACTCGCTGTTGTGGGCCTTGATGGCGTCCAGCGCTTCCTGCGGCAGCTTGTCCTTGAGTATCTCCATGGCCCGCACGCCATGTTCGTCCGGATTGTCCATGGTCAAGGGGTAGTCCACATCATGCAGCAGCCCGGCCATGGCCCACAGGCCACCGTCTTCGCTGAAATGCCGCGCCAGGGCGCGCATGACCGCTTCGGAGGCAAGGGCGTGCCGGAGCATATGCGCTTCCGGCTGAAAGGATTCCAGAAGAATCAGGGCATCTTCACGTGTAATCATCTTCCCTTCTCCCGGCTAGGGGCTGTTTCTAAATAAATTCTGTCC
>JAJDJN010000194.1 GCA_030267245.1 Desulfovibrio sp. OttesenSCG-928-A18 | reverse complement strand
ATATGGATTGAATACTGCCCAGGTTCAGGAGTCAAAGTCGCGATACGGCGGTAACTGCCTGACGGAACAGGAAACAGAGAGTTTTTGGGATAAGTTCAAGGACAACTTGGGCGATCCCATGATCAAGATTTTGTGCGTCGCCCTCGGCATCAATATCGTCCTTGTGTTTCTCGGGCAGGCCGAATGGTATGAATCCGCGGGCATAGCCCTGGCCGTATTGCTCGCTGTGGGCATCTCCACATTTTCGGAGCACAAGAATGAAAACGCCTTTCAGAAATTGCAGGCCGAGGCTTCGCAGATTCTGTGCAAAACATACCGCAACGGCGAAATAGGGGAGTTGCCCATCGACGAACTCGTGGTGGGCGACTGCGTACTGCTGCAGGCGGGCGACAAGGTCCCGGCGGACGGTTATATTCTTGAAGGGAATATAGCGGTAGATCAGTCGGTCCTGAATGGTGAAACGAAAGAGGCGCCCAAACGGGCGGCCCAAAGCCCGAACTTCGCCTTGAAAGCCGCTGACTTTCTCAACGTGCATGCCGTGTACCGCGGCTCCGTGGTTTGTTCCGGCAGCGCGATCATGCAGGTGACCACGGTGGGCGACGCTTCGGTATACGGCAGCATCGCCAGGGAACTGCAACTGAGCACGGATCGGGACACCCCGCTGAAGGTAAAGCTGGGGAAGCTTGCGCAGGACATCAGCAAATTCGGTTATATCGGCGGCATCCTGATTGCTGTTGCTCTGCTGTTCCAGCGCATAGTGATGCAGAACGGTTTTGAACTGGACCGTATTATCGCTTACTCCTCCCAATGGATGGTGCTGGCCAACGATATCGTGCAGGCCGTCATGCTGGCCGTGATCATCATCGTGATGGCGGTGCCCGAAGGGCTCCCGCTCATGATTGCCATTGTCTCGGCCCTGAACATGGGCAAGATGCTCAAGGACAATGTGCTGGTACGCAAAGTGGCCGGAATTGAAACGGCCGGCAGCCTCAACATCCTCTTCAGCGACAAGACGGGGACCATCACAAAAGGCACTCTGGAGGCCGTGGCCTTTGTGGATGGAGCCGGGAAAGAGTATTCATCCCATGGCACGCTGGGCAAAGGCCTGGCGGAGTGGCTTTCCCTGAGCATCCACTACAATACGGGCGCCTTGCTCACCGGGAACAAGGCCATAGGAGGCAACGCCACGGAAAGGGCCGCGCTGCATTTTGCGCCCGACATGTACGCGGGAAAAGGGATCGATACCGCATGCACCATTCCCTTCAACAGCGGCAACAAATATTCTTGCGCCCAGATCGCGGGTGAGCGTGAATGTGTTTTGATCAAGGGCGCGCCGGAAAAAATTCTGGCCCGCTGCCGCCGCTACTACGATGCCGATGGAAACGCCATGCCGCTTATCGACAGAGCGGCCGTCAACGAAAAAATCGACGCCCTGGCCGCCAGGGCCATCCGGGTACTGGCTTTTGCCATCAGTTCGGGGAGCCTGGCTGATGAAAAACTGCCGGAAGATGAATGGATCCTGGTGGGCATCATGGGCATCCGGGACGAAATTCGGCCCGAATCCATTACCGCCATCCGCGAGGTGCAACAGGCCGGAGTTCAGGTGGTCATGATCACCGGGGACAGAAAAGATACGGCCGTGGCCATAGCCAAAGAAGCCGGTCTGGTCACGAGTGAAAAGGATATGGTGCTCACCACCGAAGATCTGGCCGAACTTTCAGACGCCGATTTGAGGACGCGGCTTTCCGACATACGCGTTATCGCCCGCGCCTTGCCCAGCGACAAGAGCCGGCTGGTTCGTGTGGCGCAGGAGCTGGATCTGGTTGTCGGCATGACCGGGGATGGCGTGAACGACGCTCCAGCCCTGAAAGCGGCGGACGTGGGTTTCGCCATGGGCAGCGGCACGGAGGTAAGCAAGGAAGCCAGTGAAATCATCATCCTGGATGACAACTTCAGTTCCATTGACAAGGCGATTCTTTACGGAAGAACCATTTTCAACAATATCAGAAAGTTCATCATTTTTCAGCTTACCATAAACGTTTCGGCCGTGTTGATCTGCTTCATCAGTCCCCTGCTCGGCATGCCGACCCCGCTCTCCATCATTCAGATACTCTGGATCAATCTGGTCATGGACACCCTGGCGGCCCTTGCCTTTGGCGGCGAGCCGGCATTGAGACGCTTCATGCAGGAGAAACCCAAAAAGCGCACCGAACACATCGTCAGCAAATACATGTGGACATCCATCGGCACCGGGAGCCTTTACACCTTTGCGGCGAGCCTGTTTTTCCTGCTCTCGCCGGTGATTCGCGATCGCTTCAGCGAGAACAAGTATCTGCTGACGGGTTATTTTACCTTCTTTGTTTTTGCGGCCATCTTTAACGCTTTGAATGCCCGCACCGAAAAGCTGAACCTTTTCGATAATATAACGGTAAACAAGGGCTTTTCCCTTGTCATGGCGGTAATCGTCCTTACCCAGATTGTCCTGACCCAGTTTGGCGGGGTGGTGCTGCACTGCTACGGTCTTTCCATCGAGCAGTGGTTCATTGCGCTGTCCCTGGCCTTCCTGATCATCCCGGTGGATCTGTGCAGAAAGCTTTTTCTGGGCAAACAGGACAGGGCCTAGCCTGCTATTGCACCAACACCAGCATGCTGGCTGTTTTTACATCGTAAAAACAGGAACTTGTGCTATATGTTGCTGGTCGCGAAGAGCTGATATGAAGAAATTGCCTTTTATTCCCACTTCTTGTCTGTGCGCATGTCTGCTTGCCCTGTTGTTCGCCTTTGGCGGCGTCCTTTGGGCCCCTGTGTGCCATGCCGCGCCCTATACGCCCGATGACGCCTATCTTCAGGATCGCGCCGCCCTGGATGAACTGCAGCGCGCCGCCTTTGCCTATATCTGGGAAGACGGGGATCCGCATTCGGGCATGGCCTACGAGGTCGTGGGCGTCTGGGACTCGCCCCCCATTGCCGTGGGCGGCACCGGCTTTGGCATCGCGGCTATTGTTGTGGCTGTGGATCGCGGCTGGATCGGGCGCGAGGAAGCCTTGCAGCGGTTGCTGCGGATTTGTCTGTTTTTGCGCGATAAAAGTCCGCGCAAGGAGTTGCACGGGGCTTTTCCGCACTGGCTGGACCCGCACAGCGGCGCGATCCTCAGTTTTGGCAAAAACGACGACGGCGCGGACATTGTGGAGACTTCTTTGCTCATGCAGGGCCTGCTCATAGCCAGGGCGTATTTCAACGGCCCGGGCACGGAGGAGAAGCTGCGCGACATCATCACCGGACTGTGGGAGGATGTGGACTGGAACTGGTTTACCAACAACGAGGAGCGCGGCATCTACTGGCACTGGTCGCAGCAGAAGGGCTTTTCCATGGGCCTGAAGATCCTCGGCTATAATGAGTGTCTGATTACCTATGTGCTTGCCGCCTCATCGCCGACCCATCCTATCAGCAGGGCGGCCTATGATTACTGGACCTCGGGCAAGGGTTACAAGCCCAAGGACTTGTACGGCTACAGGGTGGAGGCCTCCCTGTCCGATGCGGGCCCGCTTTTTTTGACCCATTATTCCTTTATCGGTCTTGATCCGAGAAGGCTGGCCGACGCTTTTGTGCCGGGCGGCTATTTTGTACGCAACTGCAAGCAGACCTTGAGCAACCGCGCCTACTGCCTGTATTACGCGCCGGCTAAAAACCGCTACAGTGAACAGTGCTGGGGGCTCAGCGCCAGCCAGATAAAGGACGGCTATGCGGCCAGTTCCCCGGGCAAAGACACGGGCACCATTTCGCCCACGGGCGCGCTTTCTTCCATGCCTTACACCCCGCACTATTCCCTGCAGTTTCTGCATTTTCTCCGGGGCAAGCTGCGCAACAGAATCTGGGGAAAAAACGGTCCCTTTGACGGCTTCAGCCTGCGTGACGGCTGGTACAGCCGGTCCTATCTGGCCATAGATCAACTGCCCATTGTCTGTATGGTGGAAAACTACCGCAGCGGCCTGCTCTGGGCGATGCTGATGTCCGATGCCGACGTTCGCCGGGGGCTGGAACTGGCCGGTCTGCACGAACCCGAGTTCGGCACCGGCTTTCCCGAAATGGTGGTCACCCTTGTGCGGGAAGGCAAAAAGAATCTGCCGGACGCCTGTGATCTTCGCCGCCATCCGGACAGCGGCCTGTACCAGGTGCCGTACTGGTGCGTGGAGGCGGGGCAGGTTCAGTTCACCATCAGCGATCCGGAGGGGGGGATTGTGTACAAGCTGGGGCAGAATTCCGTCAAGGGGCGAAATTTGTTGAGTTTTCCCCAGTTCATGCGTCCTGATGAAGAAATCCTCACCCTGACCATGCGTACTGCTTCCGGAGAAGAGCACAGCCTGCC
>JAJDJN010000193.1 GCA_030267245.1 Desulfovibrio sp. OttesenSCG-928-A18 | reverse complement strand
CGGAACTGAGGGGGTTCGGGGGAAATGATTTTCCCCGGGCGGGGTCCGGGGCGGCAGCCCCGGATAATCACGAAATATTTGGGCCACGGGCTGGCCCTAATCAGCCAGGCCGAGGCGTTTCAACTTGCGCCAGAGCGTGCCCCGGTTAAGCCCGAGCAGTTTTGCCGCGCCGCTTGTGGAACCGCCGGCGGCCCGCATGACCTCGGCCAGGTAGCGGCGCTCGTTTTCTTCCAGGCTGACGAAGCGCTGCCCTGCCGCTCTGGCGTTCTCTGCTTGCGGCGCGGCCGCTGCGGCAGTGGCGGCCGGAACAAGGTGCCGAAGCTCTTGTCCGGCGCCGGCAGGCGGCTCCTCATGCGGCCAAGGAGCGGGCGCCGTCCCCTTGCCGTCAGGGCAGTCGTCCGTCCGCAATTCCGGAGGCAGATGCGCGGGACCGATGCTGTCCGAATTGCACAAAATCGCTGCGCGTTCCATGATATGCTGTAATTCCCGCACATTCCCGGGATAATCATGCCGCTGCAAAAGGGCCATGGCTTCGGGATCGATGTTGCGAATTTTTTTGTCCTTGCCTTCTTCCGCCCTGGTCAGAAAATAATAGGCCAGCAGGGGGATGTCCTCACGCCGCCCCGCCAGGGGCGGAATACGCAAAGTCATGATATTCAGCCGGTAATACAGATCGCGTCTGAAGCTCCCCTCTTCGATCATCCGCGGCAGATCCTTGTTGGTGGCGGCCAAAATACGCACATCCACGGGGATTTCCCTGGTGCCCCCGACGCGGAACAGGGTTCTGCTCTCCAGCACCCGGAGCATGCTCGCCTGCATGGTCAGGGACATATCCCCCACCTCATCCAGAAAAAACGTGCCCTGCCCGGCGGCTTCCAGCAGCCCCTTCTGAGCGCTGTACGCCCCGGTAAAAGCGGCTTTTTCATGCCCGAACAGTTCGTGGGCCAGCAGTTCGTCGGATAATGCGGCGCAGTTTACGGCAAGAAAGCGGCCGGCGGCCCGGCGGCTTTGCGCGTGCAGCGAACGGGCCACCAACTCCTTGCCGGTGCCTGTTTCACCCAGAAGCAGCACGGTGCAGTCAGCCGCCCCCACCCGCCGGATCTGCTGTCTCAAGTCCTGCATGACCCGGCTGTGCCCGACTATTTTCGGCATGTTGGCATTGTGCAATTGCCGCCTGAGGCTTTGCAGCTCCACATGGATGCGGCGTTTTTCCACGGCCCTTTCGGCCATCAGGGTCACCTCCTCCAGGCGCAGGGGCTTGGCAAGGTATTGGTAGGCGCCCATTTTCACGGCCCTGACCGCGTCTTCGACCGAAGCATAGCCTGTGGCCAAAATTACCTCGGTATCGGGCCGCAGGTTCTTGATCTGCTCGAGCAGTTCCATGCCGTTCATGTCCGGCATGCGGATATCGGATATGACAACGGCATAATCGCGCTCGCGCAGGGCCTGCAGGGCCTCGGCTCCCCCTGCCGCCTCGTCCACGAAAAAGCCGTTGTCGCGCAGGGATTGAGCCACGTATTCCCTGGCGATATCCTCATCTTCAACCACCAGGATATGCCTGTTATCCATTATGCTCCCCTTTCCTGTCCTGAAGCTTTGTCCCGATCATGCGCAACGCTGGCGCCGGGTATGGGAAAGAGAATGACAAAACGCGCGCCCCTGCCCGGCTGGCTGTGCGCCCGGATGCTGCCCCCGCATTCCTCGATAATGCCGTGGGTGATGGAAAGCCCTAGTCCAGTGCCCTGCCCTTCTTCCTTGCGGGTGAAAAAGGGATCAAAAATACGGGAGAGATCCTCCGGGGCGATGCCCGGGCCATTGTCGGCAATCTCAAGGCAGACAAAGCCTTGCGGAGCCTCGTCACCCAGCCTGATGCGCACTTCGCCCGGACCGGGGCCGATGGCCTGCAGGCTGTTGATGATAATGTTCAGAAGGGCCTCGGAAATACGCTGCGGATCAAGCTCAAGCACCAGGCTTCCACCCACTGCGCAATCAATGCGCACCCCCGGCCGCAGTTGGGTTGAGGCAAAGCGCACGGCATTGTCCACCACGGTCTTCAGCCTGATGCGCCTCGGGCGAAATTCCGAGCGCCGTGAGAAATCCAGCAGGCCGCGCACGATATCTCTGGCCCGGCCGGTTTCCTTCTCAATATTCTCAAGGGCGCTGCAATCTTCCACCCTGCCAGATTTTTTCAACTTTTCCCTGAGATACTGCGCTGTCACCGATATATTATTCAGCGGATTGTTCACCTGATGCGCTATTCCGGCGCTCAAGGTGCCTATGGACGACAGCTTTTGCGACTGCACCAGCTGTTCCTGCCGCGACTGCAACTCGGCCACCATGCGGTTGAAGGCTTCCTGCAACTCCCGGATCTCATCTCTGGCCCGGCGAAGGTGCACCGGGGTGAAGTCGCCTTCACCGATGCGGCGCGTGGTTTCCTCTATGGTTTTCAGGGGCAGCAGCACCTGGCTGCGGATAAAATGCGCGCCCAGCGCGAACAGCGCCGCCACAGCCAGCGCGGCGGCAAGAAGCTGGGTACGCAGTTTCTCGCTGATATGCCCGATGCGTTCGCGCATGGCGCTGGAAAGAGCGAGCAACTGTTCCTCAAGAGTCATGCTCAATTCATGCGCTTCGCTTTTCAGCTTGAGCAACTGCCTGCTGTTGACCGGGAACCGGCCGTTTTCAGGATGATGGCGCACCTCGGTGATGCTTTCACGATACCGGGACAGGCTGTGCGCCAAAACGTCCACCAGGCTGCGTGAATTCGAGAACAAAAGCTCCAGCCTGACCTCCCGCAGCAATTCCTCCGCAGCCAGGGTCGTGGCCAGAACCGCTTCGTAGTCCTCTTTCTTGCCATAGAACAAAAAAAACTTTCCCTGCCGCCGCAGTTCCATGACCGAGCGTTCAACGCCCTCAATCCTGCCCAACACATCCATGCGCTTTTCGATAAGGAGCAGATTGGAATAGGAAAAGCTCGTGAGCACCGCCAGACACAAGGCTGGAACAAGCAGGCCGATGAGGATTTTTTTCTGGATGTTCAGGGAGGAAAACACGGCGGCATCTCTCGGGAATGTCTGTGCGCGTAAGGGAAAGACTTCAGGCACAAGCTGCGATTGTGGAACAAAGCGCTGCAAAATGCAAATGCGCGAACAAAATGCCTCTGGCGGCCAGAGGGGCGGCGCCCCTTTGGGAGCCCCCTGAAGCCCACCTGGGGCCAAACTGGGGCCAATTTGGGGCCTGATTCAGCGCCTGATTCAGCGCCCTTGCTCCCCTTGATAAGCGCTTAGCGTCCGGGCAACCCCCTCCTCCGGCGACAGCCCGGGCGTAAAGCCCAGTTCACGGCGGATGCGCGCGCCGTCGGCCAGCCAGCCGCTCTGGCGGCCTTCAAGGGCCTTATCCGGCGTAAGGGGGAAGAAGGACGAAAAACACCGGGCAACAAGGTTTCCTACCCCTGCGACCGTCTGCACCAGGATCTGGGGCAGCGGGATGCACAAAGCGCGCCTGCCGGCGGCGAGAGCGATAAGGCGGCCAAAGCCGCGCATGGACGAAGGCCGCCCGTCCTCGATATGGTACACGCCTGAAGCACTCTCGCCCAGGCACAGCAACATGGCGTTCACAAGGTCGTCCACAAAAAGAAAGGACATGGGCACGGCGCGCAGCCCGGGTGAGAAAACAAATCCCTTTGCCGCCAGTTTGAAGTAGGGAAGCAGGGCCCTGTCTTCGGGGCCGTAGACAATGGGCGGGCGGATCACGACCAGGGAATGCCCGCCGAGGCAGGCGCCCATGGCCTGCTCAGCCAGGAATTTTGACCAGCCGTAGGCTGATACGGGGGACGCAGGCTCCTCCTCCCCTTTGCCCGGCGCATGCGCGCAGGGGCCGGCCGCTGCCAGGCTGGAGACGAGCAGCACTCTGCACGGTTTTTTCACATGCGCGGCAACAGCCCGGGCCAGATGCCGGGCGGAAAGGACGTTGCCGCGCATATAGTCCTGCCAATCACGGGCAAAAAGCAGTGCCGCGCAGTGCACAACACAATCGGATGCGGCCAGGGCCCGGCCCGTTTCCCCGCAAGCGAAGTCCGCCGAAGCGAGATCGCCTGTGACCATACGGACTTCAGGCGGCAGCACCGAGCAATCGGAGCTTTTCCGAACAAGGGCGGTGACCTGTGCTCCCAGGGAGCACAGGCGGCGCACCAGATGACGGCCGACAAAACCGGTTGCTCCGGTGACAAAAACACGTTTCCCGGTAAAATTCATAGATATTTCCATCGCATTTCCCTGACCTGGATATTGCACGAACTATAGGGGGCTTTGCCCCTCGGCTCCCCGCAGAAGGCGGCCGTTAGCCTGAATATTGCACCAAGGCCAGCACACCCCCTGTTTTTACA
>JAJDJN010000192.1 GCA_030267245.1 Desulfovibrio sp. OttesenSCG-928-A18 | reverse complement strand
GGAACTAAGCATTGAAAACCAGCCTTTCAAAGGGGCTCTTCCCGTTATAATCGGCACCGCCAAGCTGCCCCCGCGCGTGAAGGGCATCCGGGCCGAAAAATTCAAGGACCGCGCCCCGATGATCCATGCTGGCGGCAATAATTATTCCGATGGACCTGAAATACTTGGCGGAGGCGGCGCACGGACAGCCTGCGGCATTCTCAAGTAATCGCATCGGAGTAACGACGAAACAGCGGGCGTGTGGCCTGCTCCGCGATGAAGCAGCGAGCGCGGAACAGTGCCGGCTCCTCCCGACAAAACCGCCTTCTGTTTCGTTCCCAACGGCGGCGCTTCTTATTCTCTCCTCCAAGAAGCGCCGCTTTCTTTTTTAGGGCATTTCAGAGCAGGGATTTGAGGACAAATCCCTGCGGAACAAATACACTCTCTCAAAGTGAATGTGCCCTGCCCCGTACGCGCACGAAGTTCCGATGGGGCTCCTTGCTCCCCAGGGCCCGCATTGACCTTTGGCAGGCTCTGCTCTAGAGTGCGGCACATTCTTTGCCGGCACGCGCCGCCTGTTCGCCCGAGGGCCGCACCCCTTGCGGCGCATGGAATCCTGTACCAAGGAGAACGCTCATGTCACTTCGCTCGCGCACCCTGTTTCTGCTCTCTCTTCTGCTGCTGGCAACGGCGCTGTATGCGCAGCGCACGGACGCAGCCCCGGCTGCGCCAGCGGACAAGGTAGATGCGCAGCGGCAGGGCGAAGCGGCACGCCCGGACCCTTCCGACCCGGCCACGGCCCTGGCCATGAAGGCGGCCATGAAGGCGGACGCGACCCCCATATCCGTTGAACACAACGGCACCGACACCCTGGGGGCAAAGCTGGCCCTCACGCTCAAGGAACAGTTCAATGCCGGCACCCTGTTCGTTCTCAGGGACAGCGACAGCCCCAGGCTGCAGTTGCTGGTGCATACCGCGGCGGAATTTCCTTCACGGCCAGGCGTTGGTTCCGTGTACTCCATTGTCTGGGTCTATTCTGAAAAACCCACCGTCCTCAGCAGTTATCTGGCCCAGGAAACGGGCGTGATCACGCCCGAAGGGCTCGCGGATCTGGCTGATCGCCTGACCGCGCGCACGGCCGGGCTGGCCGCCAGACATTCCTACGTGTTCGGCAAATAGCCCGGGCACCGCGATCATGGAAGCGCTCGATCCGCTGCACCTGGGCTTCATGCCCCTGCTCTTTCTTGTTGCCGCCGGTTTTTTTGCCGGCCTTGTCGACAGCATCGCCGGCGGCGGCGGCCTGATCAGCCTGCCTGCCTGTCTGCTGGCGGGTCTTCCCACGCACATGGCCCTGGGCACGGGCAAGTTCATGTCCACCGTCGGCACCACGGCTTCCTTTCTGACCTATGCCAGGGGCGGCGCCATTGTCTGGCGCATCGCGGCCATTGGAGTCGGCTTTTGCCTGCTGGGCTCCATGGCCGGCACCCATACCGCCCTGCTGGTGGATAACGAACTGCTCGGCAAGATCATCCTGTTTCTGCTTCCCGTGGCCGCCCTGCTGACCTTCATCCCGGTACGCCGCAGCCAGCGCGAATACGCACCTGGTCCGGTGGCAATATACGTCCTTACCCCCCTGCTCTGCTCGGCCATCGGTTTTTATGACGGTTTTTTCGGCCCTGGCGCCGGCAGCTTCATGCTGATCTCCCTGCACTTTGTGCTGGGCATGAGCCTGATCAAAGCCTCGGCCACCGCAAAGTGCTTCAACCTCGCCTCCAACGTCAGCAGCCTCGTGCTCTTTCTCCTGAACGGCAAGGTCTATTTTTTCTTTGCCGTGCCAATGGCCATAGGCAACGTGAGCGGCAACATCGTGGGCAGCCGCATGGCCATGCGCGTCGGCGCAAAGCTTATCCGGGGCATGCTGCTCTTTTCCCTGGTTCTGCTCTTTGCCACCCTTGTCTGGCGCTATTACGGCTAAGAAAGCACTGATTAACAGCGATCCGTCACTCCCCGCTTTTCAGGCCCTTGCATATTGCAACAAAATGTGCAATTTTGTGCAAGATGCTGCACCGGGAACCATCCCTCCAAGCAACCCCGCCGCGCATGTGCGCCACCTATATTTCAGCACAAGCGCCGCCTCCGACAATTTGCGGGTCCAGGGGGCCACGCCCCCTGGCGGGGATTCCAAAGGGGCGGGGCCCCTTTGGCCGCCGGGGCATGCTCCGCACAGGCAACTCTTCACCAAGGGCGAACATGGAAATTGCGGACAGAACAAAAGAGCGGAGCACCGTCATCCTTGCGGTCATGACCCTGCTGGTCATCGGCCTGTCTTTGCTCATGTCCACGCGCCAGGCCTTCAGGCATCAGCGGGAGGCCGAGGAGCAGCACCTTTTTCTGACCACGCGCGCCGTGCTTCTGGCCATTGAAAGTTCCGTGCGCAGGGGGCCGGTGCGGGAGGAAAGCAACCGCCTTTCACCGCGCACCGCCGAGTTTTTTCAGGAACTGGAGCAGGACGGCGACGTGGTCTTTGTCGGCATCATCGGTCCGGGCGAAGAAAAGCTGCTTACCGCGCCGGTGCACGGCGACGCGCCCATTGAGCTGCCGCCCGCCATGGTCAGGGAGATGGCGGAAAAGGGCGAATGGCACGGGCGGCTGAACTTCGACAACAAGGGCGCCTACGTATATGGCAAACGCCTGGCACCCTTGCGCGGCATGCCGGCCTCCTTGCGCGACGCCATGGGGCCGCCGGGCTTTCTGGTGGTGGGTGTGGACATGGACCAGCACCTCAGCGCCTCTTCCGGCTTTCGCAAGAACGTCATCTTTCAGGCCCTGTACATCCTTGCCGCCGCCCTGTTTACCTGGGGCCTTGGCGCAAGCTTTCTCTCCCGCCGCGAACAGGCCAGAAAAGCGGTGGCGCTGGAGCTTTTTCAGGCCAAGTTGCTGGACAATCTGCCGGACGGCCTGATCACCATTGACGCCGACGGCATCATCCGTTCGGCCAATCCCGCCGCCCTGGCCATTGTCAAACGCTCCTCCCGCGAAGTGCTCGGCAAAGCGGCGGAAGAACTGCCGGAGAAGATTGCCGCCTGCGCCTCGGAAAAAAGTCCGGATGCCGCCCGGAGCGGCTGGAAGCACATCAATTATGAGCGCGCCCATCTGGAGCTGCTCTCCCTGCCCTTGAGCGACGACCGCGAGAACGCCCGCCTGCTCATCATCCGGGACCGCACCCTTTTGCGCAACCTGGAAAAAAGCCTTGCCAACGCCGAAAAACTTGCCGCTGTCGGCACCCTGGCCGCCGGGGTGGCCCATGAGGTGCGCAATCCGTTAAGCTCCCTGCGCGGCTTTGCGCAATATTTTGTCAAAAAACTCGCCGGCCGCTCCCCGGAAGAAGAATACGCCAAAACCATGGTGCGCGAGGCGGACAGGCTGAACCGGGTGATCACCGATCTGCTGTTTTTGGCCCGGCCCAAGGCCATTGCGCCCAAAAGCGTTGAACTGCATACCCTGGTGCGTGAAATTACCACCCTGCTGCGCTTTGATCTGGAACAAAAGGGCGTCGGCATCGAATGCCTGCTGGAAGCCCCTGTCCTGTACGCCGATGCGGACGGCCTGAAGCAGGCCCTGCTCAACCTGCTGCTCAACAGCCTTGACGCTCTGGAGAGCAAAAGGACAAATCCGGACGCCGCCGGCCGCAACGCCATGCAGATGCAGATGACGCTGCTGCCCCTGCTGGCCCAGGCAAAACCCCGGGACCGAAGCTCCGAAGCGGACGGGCCTTCGCTTCCCGCCCGGCCCCGAAGCGGGGAGCCGGACCAGGCGCAGGGCCAAATGCCGGGCCTGGCGCCGGACCAGGGGCAGGACCAGGCCCAGGAGCGGGCGCAGGGCCAGGCGCAGGCGCAGGAGGGGGCGCAGGGCCAGATGCTGGACCAGACGCTGGACCAGACGCTGGGCCAGGCGCAGGAGCGGACAAAAGGGCGGGAGGCCGCGCCTGCAAATCCGGGCGCAGCCGGGGCCCTTGCGGCGGAAGCCGGGAACAAGGACGGGGAAGGTGAAACCCGGATGCGGATAATAAGGCCGGAAGAAGCGGACGGAGGACGGCACAGGGCGGCTTCGGATCTGCCTGACGCGCCGCAGCCGGCCCCGGATGCCTATGCGGCCTTTCCGTCCATCCCGGACCCCGGGGAGCAGAGCCCTTTGCGCATACAGTCCGGCTATGCCCCGGGCGGGGTATGGATTGAGGTCAGCGACACGGGCTGCGGCATGGATGAAGAGCAGCAGGCCATGGCCTTTGAGGCCTTTTACACGGCCAAGGAGCGGGGCACCGGCCTGGGCCTCGCCCTGGTGCAGCGCACCATGCTCGACCACGGCGGCCATGCCCACATAGCCTCCGAACCGGGCAGGGGCTGCGCCATCCGGCTCTTTTTTCCC
>JAJDJN010000191.1 GCA_030267245.1 Desulfovibrio sp. OttesenSCG-928-A18 | reverse complement strand
GGATGCCAGAGGGGCTTGAGCCCCTTTGCCGCCGGGGCATATCACCGACGCGAAACTATCCAGGAGCAGAGCGCAAAGACCATGATGCAGCACCACACGCAAAAAACAGCCGCCCTTCTGCGCGAGCACGCGGCCCTTCTGGCCCGGCAGGAGCGCTTTGCCGACGCCTTTCTCATACAGGCCCTGGCCCTGAAGCTGGCCGGCAGCAGCGACAAAGACTGCCGCAGAGCGATGGACTACGCATATAGCGCTGATATGCTTGAAGAATGCTTGGAGTTTTTCACAGAATACCTTGACGGGCACCCAGGCGACCATACGGTTCTGAATATGCTGGCCGGTTTGAGCGGAGCCATGCACCTGGAGGAGAGAAACAGGGCCTGCACCCTGCAACTGGTGGAGCAACGCCCTTTTCTGCCGTCCAGAAAACATGGCGGCAAAATTTCCGTCCTGGTGCTGCAGTCCATTGCCTCAACCCCTTATTTTTATTCCTTCAAGACGAAAAATTTCCATATGGGCGAGGGGCACAACAACCTGCAGGACCTTCTGGACAGGGAGGACATAGCCTGCCACTACCTGCGCGTGGACAGTTATGAAGCCGCCAACGCCGCACTTGCCGGGCTGCCGCGCATGGACATCATTTATAACAACATTGCGGATGCGGACCGTTGCGAACATGGGCTGCTCAACGCCGCGCGCCTGTGCGACCAGTTGCGCCTGCCGATCATCAACCATCCGCGCCACGTCCTGAAAAGCAAACGCCGGGCCAGCGTCAAGCTCTTTGCCTCCTGTCCGGGCATTCTGGCTCCGGAATCGGTTCTGATTCCGCCTGGGCAGGACCTGGACGAGGTCTGCGCCAGGCTGGCGGACAATCCGGCCATACAGGGGCCGGTCATACTGCGTGTGCCCGGTTACCAGGGCGGTCAGTGCATGGTGCTCAGCGACATGGCCGAATGGGGCGTCAGGAAGTTGCCGGCCGAACAGATCCGGGAAAAGGGGCTCTACATCGTCAAGTATCTCGACGTGAGTTTTACGGACAAACGCTGTCCGGGCAAGCGCTTTTTTCCCAAATACCGGGCCTTTTTCGCCGCCGGCAAGGTCTATCCGATCCATGTTTTTGTCGCTGACAGCTACAACGTGCACAGACGGAACTCCGACGAGCTCAAAAGCCGCTTCCCCTGGCTTAGCGGCATGGAGCGGGATTTTTTGCAAGACCCGGCGGCCTGCTTCAAAAAGGGACGCTGGGAGCAGTTACAGAACGCCCTGGCGGAAACCGGCCTTGATTATGTGGGGGTAGACTTCGCCCCCATGAGCGCCCGCACCGGGCAGGATGAACTGGTCATCTTTGAATGCAACCCCTGCATGCGCAATTCCATGCTCGACCGGGGCACGGAGGCCGAGTCCCGCGCGCGGTGGCGGCAGGTAACCCGTGACATGCTGCAACTCATCTGTCGCAAAACAGGCAAGGAAAGTTGGAACTTTCGCCTGGATGCGGAGGCGGGCGGAAAATAGCGTCGTGCAAATCCGGCTCTTGACAAATTTTGAGCTTGAGGCGTAAGTAGAAAAAAAGAGAAAGGAACATCCATGCACAGCCAGCTTTCTTCCCTCAACCTAATCAGCAGCGTCATTATCAGCGTCGTCGTCGTACGAGGCATATATACGCTCGCGCTCTGATCGGGAAGAAGCAAGGTTCTTGCAAAAAACATACCCCCCGCAGGTGCGAGCCTGCGGGGGTTTTCTTTTTGGATGCGCGGCGGCCAAAGGGCGCCGCCCCCTTGCAATCACCGCAAGGGCCATGCCGCCCCCTGCCCCACATTGACGGAACATTTCCGGGTGGGGGGGGCAGCCGCCCCAGCCGGGGAGTTCAAGGAGGCAAAGCCGCCAGGCCCATTGTGCGACATGCGGACTACAACAAGGAGAAGAGGGATATGATGCGTATTTCGGGAGCGGAACTGACCATTCGTTTGTTGGAGGAACAGGGCATCAGCTGTATTGCCGGCATTCCCGGCGGCTGCAATCTGCCCTTGTACGACGCCCTTTCCCGCAGCGAGCGCATCCGGCATGTGCTGGCCAGGCACGAACAGGGGGCGGGCTTTATCGCCCAGGGCATGGCCAGGGCGAGCGGCAGGGCCGCCGTCTTCTTCGCCACCTCGGGGCCGGGGGCCACCAATACCCTTACCGCCCTTGC
This sequence comes from Desulfovibrio sp. OttesenSCG-928-A18, assembly GCA_030267245.1. Classification (GTDB taxonomy): domain Bacteria; phylum Desulfobacterota; class Desulfovibrionia; order Desulfovibrionales; family Desulfovibrionaceae; genus Frigididesulfovibrio. The sequence continues at coordinate 2,225 of JAJDJN010000191.1, read as the reverse complement.
CGACGCCAAGCTGGATTCGGTGCCGATCATCTGCATCACCGGGCAGGTGGCCAGTTCCTTGATCGGCACCGACGCCTTTCAGGAAGTGGACATCTACGGCATGTCCCTGCCCGTGACCAAACACAACTTCCTGGTCCGTTCCGTGGAAGAGCTGCTGCGCTGCATCCCCGAGGCCTTCAACATCGCCATGAGCGGGCGCCCCGGCCCTGTGCTCATTGATATCCCCAAGGATGTGCAAAGCGGCGTCATCAGCCTTGAAAAGCTGCCCGAGCCGGGCAGGCCGGAACCGCCCCTTGCGCCCGATCCCCTGCTCATCCGCAGGGCGGCGGATATGTGCAACGCCTCCGAGCGCCCCGTGCTGTTTCTGGGCGGCGGGGCCTGCACGCCGGAGCGCTCCCGCCTGGCGCGCATGCTGGCGGAGGCGCATCAGATGCCCGTGACCACTTCGTTGCAGGGCCTTGGAGTCATCCCCTCGGAGCACGAACATTCCCTCGGCATGCTCGGCATGCACGGGGCCCGCTGCACCAACCTGATCCTGGAAGAGGCGGACCTGTTGCTGGTCGTGGGCGCGCGCTTTGACGACAGGGCCACGGGCCGCATGGACCGTTTCTGCCCCAGGGCCAAGGTCATTCATATCGATACCGACGCCGGGGAGGTGGACAAGCTGCGCCGGGCCCATATCGGTATTATCGCGGATGCGGGCCTGAGCCTGGGGGCGCTGCTGCCGCAACTGCGCAAACGCGATCGCTCCGCCTGGCTGCTGCGGGTGGCGGAGCTCAAACGCAGCCAGCCCCTGGTCATGCAGGGGGCCGACGACCCGCTCACGCCTTACGGGATCATCCGTTGCGCGGCCTCGCTGGTGGACGAGGACGCCATCATCACAACGGATGTGGGCCAGCACCAGATGCGCGCAGCCCAGGCCTATCCCTTTTCACGCCCGAGGCAGTGGCTCAGTTCGGGCGGGCTCGGCACCATGGGCTTCGGGCTGCCGGCGGCCATCGGCGCGGCTCTGCAGCGGCCGGAGGCCACGGTGCTCTGCTTCAGCGGCGACGGGAGCCTGCTCATGAACATTCAGGAACTGGCCACGGCCGCGGATGAACAGGCCAACGTCAAGATCATCCTGTGCAACAACAACGGCCTCGGCCTTGTGCAACAGCAGCAGGATCTTTTTTTCGGGGGCCGTCTCTTCGCCTCAGCCTATCCGGGGCGGGTGGATTTTACCCGTATTGCCGAAGGTTTCGGCGTTCCCGGAGTCAATATCAGCCAAAGCGCGCGGCCCATGGAGGAGCTGCGCAAGGCGCTGCACGCGCGCGGCCCGAGACTCGTCCAGGTGGACATCCGGGCCGAGGACAAAGTGTTCCCCATGGTGCCGCCGGGCGCCGCAAACCTCGATATGATAGGAGGAGAATACCATGCCTGATGCCGCAAACAACAAGGCAAGCGCCACCGCCGCATGCCGCTCCGCCGGGGCCCCCCTTGCCTGCGGCATGGACGCCGGCCACCCTGCCGCCATCAGCGCCCTGCGACTTGTGGTCAACAACCACCCCGGCGTAATGTCGCATATCTGCGGGCTGTTTGCGCGCAGGGCCTTCAACCTTGAAGGCATCCTGGTCAACCCCCTTGATGACGGCGCTGTCTGCGCCATATGGCTTTTTATCAAGGAGGACGAGCGAATGGAACAGATTCTGCGCCAGGTGCGCAAGCTGCATGACGTGCTCGACGCCCGGGTGGCCGACCTGGATGAAGACGCTTTTTCCCGCCTGGCAAACTGCTTGTGAACAGGAACTGAAATACTTGCGGGCGCGGGGGCGGCCGCCCCTGTGCCCGCGAGAGCAAATTCACTTTGAAAAAGTGTATTTGCTCCGCAGGGATTTGTCCTCAAATACTTGCCCTTAAATACTTGCGGGCGAGCCTTGCTCGCCGTTAAGCAAGCATTTCAAAGGTAAAGCGCTCCAGCATTTACCGGCCATATGCGGGCCATATGGGGGCCATATGGGGACAAGGGGCATGAGGCGCTACGGGGATTGCAGAGTGGTTCAAACCCCCTGCCCGCCTGCCTTGGACAAAGCATGGACTTTTAAGGCGGCAATGACTATTCTGCCGCTCGCAGCAAAAGGGACAACAACGCCACACCACGGCGGGGCCGGGCTTTTCGCCTACAAGCGCTTCAGGGCAAGTATTTGAGGACAAATCCCTGCGGAGCAAATACACTTTTCAAAGTGAAT
>JAJDJN010000190.1 GCA_030267245.1 Desulfovibrio sp. OttesenSCG-928-A18 | reverse complement strand
GCCCGCACGGCGTAGGCCGGCTTTTCAGCGGTACGGACGCAAAAAATTGAGTCCTTTCGGGCACCCTTTACTTTCCTCTGTGATAATGGCACGATAGCTCATCGCGGAAGCGTTTCGTCACCGGTGTGGCGCCTGGTCTTCAAAACCAGTGGACGGCTTAACCGTCGTTTGTAGGTTCGACTCCTATACGCTTCCGCCAACAAGAATCCCAGATAGCCCCAGAAGGACTTAAAGACCTTCTGGGGCTTAACTTTTAATAACCATATGCAGCCTTGGATACTCTCACTTAGTCTATTGACATATCGTAATAACGGGGGCAACTATGGGGGCACATTTCGGACAACAGACACCCCATGAATGGAGTTGCCCCCATGCCCCTCACGGATACCGCTATTCGCTCGGCAAGGCCGGGAGAGAAGACGATCAAGCTCTTTGATGGTGGGGGCCTGTATCTGGAGCTATCCCCAAAGGGGGGCAAGTGGTGGCGGCTCAAGTATCGCCTTGGGGGCAAGGAAAAACGAGTCTCCCTTGGAGTCTATCCCACTGTAGGATTGAAAGAGGCCAGAGAGCGGCGAGAGCAAGCAAAAAAACTTATTGACCAGGGCATCGACCCCAGTGAACAGAAAAAGGAAGCCAAGGCCCTTGCCGCTGCCGAGGCGCGCGAGCAGGCAGCAACCTTTGAAGCCGTGTCGCGCGAATGGTACGCCAAGAAGACCGCCCACCTCACAGAGGACTACCGAAAGCAAATCATTTCCCGCCTGGAACGGATGATTTTCCCCCATATCGGCAGCAAGCCCTTTTCTTCTCTGGAGCCTGCCGACATCCTCATACCAGCCCGCCAGGCCGAAAGCCGGGGGGCCATCGAAACGGCACATAGACTTGTCCGCTTGGCCGGTCAAGTCTGTCGCTATGCCCGCCTGGTGGGATACTGCAAATATGACGTGGCCGCCGGACTCACAGAGGCCCTGCCCTCTGTCCAGACAAAACACCTTGCAGCCATTACCGACCCGGCACAGGTGGGGCACCTTCTCAGGGCCATTGACGAGTACCGGGGCGATATCAGCATTGCCTATGCCATGAAGATTCTGCCCTATACCTTTGTTCGCTCCGGTGAACTGCGGGCAGCGGAATGGGCGGAAATTGACCTTGACGGCGCGGAATGGGTTGTACCTGCGGGCCGGATGAAGATGCGCCAGCCTCATGTGGTGCCCCTGGCCCGACAGGTGGTTGAACTGTTCGCCGCCATGCGTGAATACTCCGGGGGTGGCAAACTGGTTTTTCCAAGTCCGTTCAGTGCCACCCGCTGCATATCCGACATGGGCCTTTTGAACGCGCTCCGCCGCATGGGGTACGAAAAAGGCGTCATGACTATTCACGGCTTCCGGGGCATGGCCTCTACCCTGCTCAACGAACAGGGCTACAGGCCGGATGTTATCGAGGCCCAGCTTGCCCACGGGGAGCGCAATACAGTCAGGAAGGCATACAACCATGCCGAGTACCTGCCGGAGCGCCGCCGCATGATGCAGGAGTGGGCCGACTTCCTAGACGGATTGCGCGAGCAGTCGTGATCGTGTTCCCGTGGCGGTCTTTGCGGAAGGCAAAAGCATAGCCCACTATACTTCACTCGCGTGAAGTGTGGGCGAACGTCCCGCTCGACCGGGCGAGAAAACGAGGGGAGCATATGAAAGACGACCTGACATTTTTTGAGGAGAGGGGCATCCGGCGCGTATATGACGAGGTCACCGAAACATGGCTTTTTTCCGTGGTGGATATCGTACAGGTTTTGACCGACAGCCCAGACGCCGGAGCATACTGGCGGAAGCTGAAACAGCGCCTCAAGAAAGAAGGAAGCGAGGTCGTGACAAATTGTCACGGACTGAAGCTAACCGCCAAGGATGGCAAGAAATATAAGACCGACGTTGCCGACGCCGAAACTCTCCTCCGTCTCGTACAATCCGCTCCCAGTCCCAAGGCCGAGCCTATCAAGCTCTGGCTCGCCAAGGTGGGCTATGAGCGCATACAGGAAATGGCGGACCCGGAACTTGCCCTGAACCGTTCACGCGAATACTGGCGGCAACATGGCCGGTCCGAAAAATGGATAGAACAACGGATGCTTGGGCAACAGACCCGCAACAAGCTCACCGATTATTGGAAAGACCACGACATCAAGGAAGGCAAGGAATACGCCATCCTCACCGGCATAATCCACAAGGAATGGTCCGGGGTCAGCGTCAAGGAACACAAGGATATCAAGGGGCTGACAGACCAGAATTTGCGTGACCACATGACCGAGGCTGAATTGATCTTCACCGCCCTGGCGGAACTCTCAACCCGCCAGATAGCCGAGAGCATGAACGCCACCGGCCTACAGGAAAACGCCGAAGCCGGAAAGCGCGGCGGTGGTATCGCCAAACAGGCCCGCCGGGAACTGGAACAGCGGACCGGGCAACAGGTGGTCACGGGTTCAAGCAATGTCCCGCCTTTGCCGGGTAAGAAAAAATAATACCGGGCATATCCCGGCAACGAATTTCCCGCCTCTAGCTGTGGTCTGATCCACCACGGCGAAAAGCCGAACCCTTACGGCCTGGGGCGGGAAAACTATAAGGGCAACTGAAGGGAGTTGGCTGTATGGATGATTTGATACAGTTGCTTCGCGTAACAGCAGCAACAGAAGTACAAAAGAGATGGAGAGTTACTGACGGACGTCTTGATGAGCTTGTCCGAGATAATAAAATACCTGTTTATGGTATTCGTGAAAAAAGAATCCGCCCGGATGATGGAAAGACTGTGTACTTTTGCGGTAAGCCCTGTTTCACTTTTTATGAGCAGTACGGCTATGGCAACGATGGCTACTATGTTCTTGAAGGAGCATATTTTAACACGATTGACGTGGAAGTGTTTGAGGCAGAGCACCCTGAACTGTTATGGGCACTAGCATCCGAAGACGAAGAGCTTGAAATTATCCCAGCGGAAGAAGTGCGAAAGCAGCTTGCTATGAGCCCAATTCAATTTGTGGACATGCTCAATGGCAATAAGGGACCAAGACTTGTAACATCATGGGAGGAATGGTTTCGAGCCGATAATATTCACTGTTTTGAAACTTCCCAACTGGAAGAACTCACCATCCACCGAAGCGACTTGCAAGAATACCTTCAGGAACGAGTACAGCACCTTGAAAAGGTGCCTAGCCGCGCTCCTGACGGCAATATTGATTTTGCGGCCGTACTGAAGCCGAGTTATGCCGAGATCGAAGCCCAGCTTGCCGAAGCCCAAGCCATTATCGTTCAATATAAAGCCAATGAGCCACAAGGCATTGATTTTAATGACGCACTTACTCAGGACTCACCAGAGAATATTCTTGCCCTTTTCAGTATGGGGGATGAGGAGACGGCCGGATACCTTATTCGAGAAAAAGACGCCCGCATAGCCGAACTTGGAAAAGAGCTTGCCGCTCTCAAAGAACAGCTTGCTTCCGCACAGGAGACACAGCCAGCCGCCAAGGATAATACGGCGGAAATCGGCTCCGTTGATTCGGGCCGGTGGGCGGCATCAACCGCCGCTGCCTGCCGGGCAATCATCGAGGTGTGCCGAAGCGGGCGCACAGATTGGGTCAGCGGACAAAACAGCGCCGGGACCAAGGACCGCGCCGGGGATGAAACATTTAATGCGCTGCTCTCCCGCATGAATGAGGGGAGACATCCCGTGTTGACACAAGCGGAAAGGGCGGCATGGAGCGCTCTTTCCAAAGCGGGGCTCACTTGGACAGGTGGCCGCAAGCCGTCCAAACAAAACCCTGGAAACCCCACATTCGTTGAAGGAGAAGGTGTGTAGGATTTTTATCCCCCTCCTGGCGGAGCAACCGCCGGAAAAGCCTTGATTAAAGTTCAAAATACCCCTTCGTTCAAAACCCCGCAATCTTTGTCTACCAAGGATTGCGGGGTTTTCTTATGTCAAAAGGGGAAGGTGGATTGTTTGATTTTCAGGGTTTTCAGGGGTTTACAACAGCAAATAGTCCCATATGATTTTGCGTAATACCAACGTGGGAGGATTTTCTTATGTCTCAAGCGATTACGATACAGACGGACAATCAGGGTGCATTACGGGCGAAGGGAGCGGCGCGGTTTCTCGGAATCAGCATCAGCACTTTTTGGCGGTGGACGGCTCAAGGCAAGATTCCGCCGGGAATCAGGCTATCGACACGCTGCACGGTCTGGCGGCGTGAGTCCCTTGAAAAAGTTCTTGAGCAAGCCGCCGAAGGTGGCAAGTAGGTGGCCGTCATGCCGCAACAAAAAAGCCCCTCACCTGGCGGGACAAGGGGCGCAATCAAGAAAAGCGTTGAACGGGATACGGCATACTGCCCCGTCGCCAGCGCTCCCGTCAAAGGAAATGTGTGTCGGCCCTGTCTGTACTTTCGTGACGGCATGGCCTGGAAAAGGCCGCGCCCGGTCTGCATCTTCAGCGGAGAGC
>JAJDJN010000019.1 GCA_030267245.1 Desulfovibrio sp. OttesenSCG-928-A18 | reverse complement strand
GCTTTCGGCAACGGCGCGTTCGTAGGCTGAAAGCACGAATTCGCGTCCGGCAAAGGCGGATACGAGCATGAGCAGGGATGATTCCGGCAGGTGGAAATTTGTGATCAGTCCGTCCACCACATGAAAGCTTTTGCCGGGATAAAGAAAGGTATCGATATCGCCTGAAAATTCCCGCAGGAGCTCCTGGTCCGGGCGCTGTTCCCGTCCTTGTTCTTTTGGCTGCGCGGCGGGCTGCTCGTCCCGGGAAGCCGGTCTGTCCTGTTCCGGTTGCCGCAGCCTTTCATACACGCCTTCGAGCACCCGGCAGGAGCTTGTGCCCACGGCGATGACCGGCCGGCCTTCACTTTTGGCCCGGAGCACCCGTTCGGCGCTTTGGGCGGAAATCTCCACATATTCGGCGTGCATCTGGTGTTCGCGGATGTCTTCGCAGCGCACCGGGCTGAAGGTGCCGTAGCCCACATACAAAGTCACTTCCGCCCATTCTCTGCCCGAAGCTTCAATTTCCTCGCGCATGGCCTGTGTGAAATGCAGTCCGGCGGTGGGCGCGGCCACAGAGCCGGCCTTTTCCTTGCGCGCGTATACGGTCTGGTAGCGTTCCTTGTCCGTGCCCCAGCTCATGGCCAGGTCGCTTGCTCTCTGGTCAAGGCTTGGCGGCTCGTCCCGCGAAGGGCGTCGGATATAGGGTGGCAGGGGTATTGTTCCCTGCCGTTCAAAAATTTGCTGTAAATTGCCCCGCCAGGCCAGGCTCACCCGGCAACGGCCGTAGGGGCCGCGTTCCAGCACCTCCACGGCAAAATCGTCGGAAAAGCTGATGATCTCCCCGGTCTGCACCTTTGCCGCCGGTTTGAGCAAGGCTTCGGCTTCGGCGCGTTTCCAGCCGGGAAACAGGGGTGTGGCCACGGAATAGCGCACGGTGAGCAAGGGCGGCGGGGTAAGGAGCAGGAATTCCATTTTGCCGCCCCCGTGCCTCAGGCCCTGTATTCTGGCCGGTATCACGCGCGAATTGTTGGCGACCAGCAGGCAGCGTTCCGGCAAAAAACGCAGCAGATCGGCAAACAGGGCGCTGCTCACCCGCGCTTGCGAGCGTTCCAGCACCATCAGGCGCGACAGGGAGCGTTCGGACGCGGGATACTGGGCGATGCGTTCGGCGGGCAGAACAAAGTCGTAGCTTTGCAGACTGAAATCGGGGTGGCGGTCGCTCATGGTGCCGCTCGCCGCTTTGCGCGCAAAGTGCGCTTGCCTTGGTAGTTCATTGGCATTTGCCTCGCCAGGCTCATTGCCGCTGGAGGCCGGAGGGGGCAAAGGCCCCCTCCGGAAGGGGCAAAGGCGTTTTATTGTGTGGCCTTCAGCTGTTCCCAATACTTTTCATATTCGCCGAGGGTTTCGCCAAGGCCGGTGGTGAATTCGGCGTTTTTCAGTTCCTTGTCGCCCGGCACGAGGATGCTGTTGTTTTTCAGTTCGTCGGGCAGCAGCGCCACTGCCTTGAGGTTGGGGGAAGAGTATTTGTACTCCTCGATGCAACGGACGGCCACTTCCGGGCGCAGCATATAATCAATAAAAATGTAGGCGTTGTCCACATTCTCCGCCCCGATGGGGATGACGAAGCTGTCGGCCCAGAGCACCGCGCCCTCTTCGGGGAAGACAAAGCGCAGTCTGTCGTTTTCTTCAAGGGCCACCAGGTAGTCGCCGTTCCAGATGGGACCCATCCACACTTCTTCACTGATCAGGGCCTGTTTGATGGCGGTTACGTCAAAGACCCGCACTGAAGGCTTCAATTTGACGAGAAATTCGAAAGCAGCCTTGATTTCCTCCGGGGCCTTGGAGTTCACGGAGTGGCCCAGGCTGCGCAGGGCAAGGCCGAAGGCGTCGCGCAAATCGTCCGTGAGGATGATCTTGCCCTTGAATCTGGGGTCCAGCATCTGATCCCAGCGGGTCAGCGAACCGTCGGGCACAAACTTCGAGTTATAGGCAAAGCCCAGGGCGCCCCACATGTAGGGGATGCTGTATTTGTTGCCCGGGTCATATTCCTGATCCAGCATCTTGGGATCAAGGTTGCCCAGATTGCTCAGTCTGCCGTGGTCCAGTTCCCTGAGCAGATTATCGCGGCGCAGCAGGTCCACAAAGTAGCCGGAAGGCACGACCACATCATAGGATTTGCCGCGCAGCAGCTTCACCTTGGCGTACATGGCCTCATTGGATTCAAAGGTGGAGTACACGACTTTGATGCCCGTCTCCCTGGTAAAATCGTCCAGCACCGACTGAGGAATATACTCGGACCAGTTATAGACGACCACCTGCCCTTTATCCGCGGCATGCGCGGGTCCTTGCGGCAAGAAAAGGACAAGGGCGGCAAACACGGCGCTCACAAAGGCGGCGCGAAGGCAAAGGGTTTTCTTCACTGATTTCTCCTTGATTGACTGATGGTTTGAGCGAGCAGGACCAATACGAGGGTAAGCACGAACATGACCGCGCACAAGGCGTTCACGTCGGGCTTCACGCCGAGTTTTACCATGGAATATATCTTTACGGGAAGCACTTCAAAGGAAGGGCCGGTGGTAAAGGTGCTGATCAGCACGTCATCCATGGACAAGGTAAAGCTGAGCAGCCACCCGGCGGCAATGGCGGGCGCGGTCAGGGGTAGAAGCACGTGGCGGAAGGCCTCCGGTTCAGAGGCCCCGAGATCCCTTGCGGCTTCGATGAGCTGTTCGTCAAATGCCGCGAGCCGGGCCAGGACCGTCACCGCCACAAAGGGGGCGCACAGGGTTGTGTGCGCCACGAGAATGGTGAAAAAGCCCAGTTCGATTTTCAGGGCGATGAACATGATCAGCAGGGAGATGCCCATCACGATGTCAGGCGAAACCGTGAGCATGAAAATGGCGATGTACAGCGCTTTTCTTCCGAAAAAACGGTAACGCTTGAAGGCCAGGGCCGAAATCGTGCCCAGAAAGGTGGCCAGACTTGCCGCGCATACGGCCACCAGCAGCGAATTGAGGGCGGCGTCCAGAAGGGCCGAGTTGGACAGAAGGGACTGATACCACTTCAGGGAGAACTCGGCCCAGTTGGTCGTGTACTTGTTGCTGTTGAACGAATAGACAAAGACCACAAAGAGCGGGAGATAAAAAAAGGCATAGACAAGCGCCAGGTAGGAGCGTTTGAGCCAGAGCGCCATCATGCGCCTCCCGCATTCTTGGCGCCGGCTGTTTCACCGTCGCGAGCCCGGCGCTTTTTTCCGTTCATGACATCCGGGTCGCCAAGGGCGCCAGGCAAAAGCCCCTTGCGCTCGCGTCCGGACACCCGCAGGGAGACAAAGCGGTACAAGCCGGCCATAAGCACCAGCAGTATGGTCAGCACGGTGCTGGCTGCCGCCCCCAGCGGCCAGTTGTTGGCCTGCAGAAACTGGTTCTTGATAAAGGTGCCGAGCAGGAGGTTTTTGGCCCCGCCCAGAATCTCCGGCACATAGAACATGCCCAGGGAGGGCAGAAAGACCAGCATCGAGCCGGCCACAATACCGGGCAGGGTCAGGGGCAGCGTGATATGCCAGAATGTGCGCAGGGAGCCGGCCCCGAGATCCTTGGCCGCGTCGCCCAGAGTGGGGTCGAGCTTTTCAATGGACGCATACAGGGGCAGGACCATAAAGGGCAGCAGGGTGTAGGTCAGACCCACAAACACGGCAAAGTCCGTGTACATCATGGCCAGGGGCTCATGAATGATCCCCAGGCCCAAAAGCACCTTGTTCACCATACCCTGCGCGCCTATGATCAGAATGAGGGCATAAGTGCGTATAAGAGAATTGGTCCAGAAGGGGATGATCACCAGCAGCAGCAGCCAGGGGCGCCATTTTGGCCTGGCCCTTGCCACCCGGTAGGCAAAGGGATAGCCCAGCAGCAGGCAGACCAGGGTGCTCAGGGCGGCCAGGCGGACGGAATCCCAGAGCACGGTGAGAAAGACCGGGCCCAGCAGTTCCTCATAATTGCGCAGGGTGAGCACCGGGATGAAAAAATCAATCTCGCCCTTGTCAAGAACCGAGACCAGAAGCAGCGCCAGACCGGGCAACAGGGCAAAGGCGCCCAGCCAGAACCAGGTGGTGCCGATGCTTGTTCCCCTGAACAGGGAGCCGCCCTTACCCGCAACGGGCGGGCGCATTATTCGCCCTCCTCGTCGAGCACGACCTCCCAGCCTTCCACCCAGGAAACAGCCACCCGGTCTCCCGGGCGATAGCTGATGTCCGTGTCGTCCTCATTGAAGAACTCGGCCGCCTGCAGGTCCTTGCCGTTATCCAGGGTGAGCATTATGTCCACGGTCGCGCCCTTGTAGACCGTTTCCACGATACGGCCGAGAAAAAAGGGCGGTGCCAGGGCTTTTTCCTGCTCCAGATAAACCTTGAGGTCTTCGGGGCGCAGCAGCACCTTGACCTTTTCGCCCACCTCGTAGTCGCGCTTCGTGCGCAGGACGAACTCCTCGCCTTCCACATTGGCCATATAGGTGCCATCGGGGCGCAGGGCGGTTATTTTGCCTTCCAGCACATTGATCTCGCCGACAAAGCGGGCGACGAAGAGGTTTTCCGGTTCCTCGTAAATTTCCTGCGAACTGCCGATCTGCCGGATCTCGCCCTCGTTCATGACCACGACCCGGTCGGACATGGCAAAGGCCTCTTCCTGGTCATGGGTGACAAAGACAAATGTAATGCCGAGTTGGCGCTGCAGGTGCTTGATTTCAAGCTGCATCTGCTTGCGCAGCTTGAAATCGAGGGCGCTGAAGGGTTCATCCAGCAGCAGGACCAGGGGGTTGTTCACAATGGCCCGGGCAATGGCCACGCGCTGCTGCTGCCCGCCGGAAAGCTGGCTGGGCTTGCGATCGGCCAGGGCGTCCATGTGCACCCGGCGCAGAACCTCGGCAACCCGCCAGTTTACTTCCGTCTTTGGCAGCCGCTGCATTTTCAGGCCAAAGGCCACGTTATCCCAGACCGTCATATGCGGGAACAGGGCGTAGTTCTGGAATACCGTGTTGACCTGGCGTTTTTCCGGGGGGGTGCCGGTGATGTCCTGGCCGTTCAGCAGCAGTTCGCCCCTGCTTGGACTTTCAAAGCCGGAGATCAGGCGTAGAATGGTGGTTTTGCCGCAGCCTGACGGCCCCAGCAGAGTCAGAAACTCGCCGTTGGCGATTTCCAGATTGATATTGTGCAATGCCGCTGTGGCGCCGTAATATTTGGCAACGGCGCGCAGTTCGATGATCGGTGCTATTTCCAATTCCTGTCAAGCCTCCGCAGAAGGGTCTGGCGCGTGATCGGGGTACACAGCCTGCAAGTCTTCCAGGCTGTCGCGGCGGCGGATAAGCCGGGCCTGGGCGTCCCCGCCCACAAGAACCTCGGCCGGACGCAGGCGCTGGTTGTAATTGGAGCTCATGGCCATGCCGTATGCGCCCGCATCCAGGACGCCCACAAGGTCGCCTTCCCTGGCCTCGGGCAGTTCGCGGTCCTTGGCCAGAATGTCGCCGCTTTCGCAAATATTGCCCACCACCGTCTGGACCATGTTTGGGCGCCGGGTGTCGTCGGCGGGGTACAGCTCCACATCGTGGAAAGAGTCGTACATCATGGGCCGGGCAAGGATGGTGAAGCCCAGATCCGTTCCCACGTACCGTGTGGGGCCGTTATTTTTTACCGCATGCACCGTGCCCAGCAAAATGGCGCATTCCGCCGTAACGTAACGGCCGGGTTCGATGATGAACTGCCCGTCATAGCCTGTTTCTTTGCGGTAGCCGGCAAGCAGGGCCGTGAACTTGGCGCCGAGTTCCTCGAGATCCAGGGGCTTTTCCCCTTCATACTTGCGATAGGGGATGCCGAAGCCGCCGCCAAAGTCGATCAGTCTGATGCCGGGAAAGTCCCTGGCCGTGTCCAGCAGCCAGGCCGCGGCCTCAAGAAAGGGGGCGGCGTCCATGAACAGGGAGCCCACATGCTGGTTTATGCCTACAAGCCGCAGGTCATGGCGGCGCAGAATGTCGCGCATTTGGGCAAAGTCGTCCGGGCTTATTCCGAACTTGGTATCCTTGCCGGCGGTCACGACTTTTGCATGGTGCCCGGCGCCGATGCCGGGGTTCACCCTGAGCATGACCGAAAGACCCGGCCGCAGCCGCCCGAAGCTTTCAAGCTGGGAAAGGGAATCCACGCTCACATGGGCTGCTTCGACACTGGCAAGTTCCAGTTCCCGGGCCGAAACATTGTTGCTTACATAGCAGATCTGTTCCCGGCTGAAGCCGGCAAGGCGCAGCATGAGCATTTCGCCGGGGCTCATGGCGTCAGCTATCAGTCCTTCTTCACGGATGATGCGTAAAAGCGACGGGTTGCCGTTAGCCTTGGTGGAGTAGCAGGCTACAAAACCGGGCACCCGGGCCAGATTTTTCATATCGCGGCAGCGCCTGCGCAGCACGGCTTCATTATATACATACAAGGGGCTGCCAAAGCGCGCCACAAGCTCCCCGGGGCTCTGGTCCCCGAAAAAATTCAAAGAATCGCTGTATGCGGTGCGGGAGGGGTACATTGTTGCTCGACGGTATTTTTTGGGGGAGGGTGAAAAGACAGATGACAGGAAGCAGTTTTTACACGTTTGTCAGCGCCATGACAAGAAAAAAGCTTGTCAGGCATCAGTCAGGGCCACGAGGTCATAGTCGGAACTTTCCGTGATTTCCGCAGTGACCAGGGTGCCGGGAACGACCCCCGGCCCGCTGACATAGGTGACGCCGTCAACTTCCGGAGCCTGAAACCAGGTGCGGGCCACATGCAGGCCGGGCCATTCCGCGTGGGCCGCGTCAACAAGCAGCTCCATGCGCCGGCCCTGATACTGTTCCAGAATGGCGGCGCTGATTTCTTTTTGCAGGGCCAGCAGCCGTTCTTTGCGCAGGACTTTTTTCTTTTCGGGAACATGGCCGGGCATGCTCGCCGCCTCGGTGCCCTCTTCGGCATGGTAGGTAAAAACGCCCAGATGATGGAAGCGGCTTTGCTGCACAAAATTCAGGAGCAGTTCGAAATCCTCTTCATTTTCCCCCGGAAAGCCGGTGATGATGCTGGTGCGCAGGGCCGCCTCGGGAAAAAAGGAACGGATGCGCCCGACAATGCGCTCCGGCTCTTTGGCGAAAGGTCTGCCCATGCGGACGAGCAGCGGTGGCGAGGCGTGCTGCAGGGGCACGTCGAAATACGGCACAAAGGGCGGCCCGGCCTGTTGCAAAAAGCGCAGCAGTTCCGTGCTCAGGCCGGCGGGGTACAGATACATGAGGCGCAAGCGGTCAAGCCCAGGCAGGGGCAGCAGGCGTTCCAGGAGCGAAATCAGGCCGTGCTTGAGGCCCAGATCCGCGCCCCAGGCCGTCAGGTCCTGGGCCACGAGTATGAGTTCGCGCGTCTGTTGCAGCAGCAACTTCGCTTCCTGGAGCAGCAGATCGGCCGGCACGCTGCGCAAGGGGCCGCGGATGGCCGGAATAGCGCAAAAGGAACAGGAATGCCGGCAGCCTTCGCTGATTTTCAGCCAGGCATATGAGGGGCCGGTGGACAGAAGCCGCAGCGGGCCTGGGTATGCCGGCGCTTCCAGGGGGTACCTGGCGGGAAGGGCGGCGGGGGATGCGCCGGAGCGCGCAGCCTTTCGGCGCAAGGCGGCGTGCAGGAGCAGCGGCCAGGCGGCAAGCTCCGCGCCGGGCAGGAAAAGGTCGACTTCCGGCAGGTCGGGGGCCAGCGTTTTTTGGCCGTAGCGCCCGACCAGACACCCGGCCACGGCAAGGAGCGGGCGCTCGGCTTCCGGCAGTTGCTGTATGCGGTCAATGCATTCCAGCAGGGTGCGCACAGACTCCTGCACCGCCGGGGCGATAAAGGAGCAGGTATTTATAAGGACAAGCGCGGCCTTTTCAGGCGCGTCCACAAGACGCAGGGAGTCGCCGGCCGTTTCAAGCAATGCTTGCAGGAGGCCGAGACAGTGTTCGGTGTCGACGCGGTTTTTCGGACAGCCCAGGCTGATGCTGTGCACAGAGGTCATGTAAACAGGGTATACCGGGAAAAGCCGGCGGGCAAGCGACAATTGGCGCGGGTTGCACGGGCGGCACGGGGCGCGGGTCATGCGCCTCCGGCTTCGAACAAAAAGACCATTAATCGGTGCTTCCCTAAATAAACTCCTGCTGCAAAGCCGCCTTTTTCCTCCTGGCCGCGTTGCACCGAAAAAATTGACCTTGCCGTATGTTCACTACGTCTTGGCCCAATTTTTCCGGCGCGCCTTGCCAGGAAAAAAAATTCGACTTTTCGCGGACAGAATTTTTTTAGAAACAGCCCCGACCATTTGTTTTTTTCCGCTTTAGGCGATAATCTGTTATATCTCGTTCCCGCGCAAAGGATCTTTTCTGGAGAAGAAGCATGGCTATCAAACAGATGCTGGAAGATTCGGCGACAAGCCGGGACAAAATCCGCAGCGGCCCTTTTCTCATGGGACTTGTAGGCAAGGGGCCGGCCCTTGACGCTCTGGTGCGCCTTCTTGGCACGGATGTCTTTGTCACCGCCTTTCCCCGGGCCAAGGTCGCGGGCTGGGTGCCGACCCCGGGGGCGCTTCCGCAACAGGAAGACGGCGTGGATACGCCCGAAGTGTTGCGGCACCAGCCGGTTTTTGCGGACATAGGCGACTTGTTCGAGGCGCGTCCGGGCATTCGTCTGGCCCTGGACCTCAGCCCGGACAACCGCTACATGGCGCAGCTTCGTGCCATCACCAGTCCGGATATTTCCCTTGCCTCTTCAGATTCCGTGCTGCGTTTCTGCGCCGCAGCCGAAGACGGCAGACTGGCCGTGGGCGGCGGCGAGAGCTTGCGCAAGGCTGAAAACCTTTTTGCCATGCTGGTAAACGAGATGGATGACGACATCTTCATCCTGGACAAGCATGGGGAGGTTCTGGATGTAAACCGCCATGCTTACGAGAGCAGGGGGCTTGGCCGCAACGACCTGCTCGGCAAAAAGTGCAAGGAACTGGACAAAAAAGGGCGCTTGTGCCTTGAGGCCGAAAAGCTCTGCCCCTTTCAAAAGGCCCTGGACAGCGGCAAGCCCGAGCACCATACCTTCTCTCAACTCAAGGAAAACGGCCGGGTGCGCTATATCCATGCCATGTGTTTTCCTGTGGTCGATCCCTTTGGCACCCCGTCCCAATACCTGTTCATGCGCAGGGACGCCACCGAACAAAAACACCTTGAGCAGCGCCTGCAGCAGGCGGAGAAAATGGCTGCCATCGGCGAGTTGTCCACCTACATGGCGCATGAGATACGCAACCCGCTTTTTTCCATCGGCGGATTTGCCAATGCCCTTTTGCGCAACAACTCCCTCAATGATCTGGCCAGAGAGAAGGCGCGCATAATTTACGACGAATCACGCCGCCTGGACGAAATTCTTACCCGCATCCTGAACTTTGCCCGCCCGACGGAACAGACCCTGGGGGTGTTCGACCCGGCCATTGTAGCCAGACAGACGGTGGATCTGATGAGCATGGGCAGTGACGAGCGGCGCCTCTCGGTAAAAGTGGATATCGATTCGCAACTGCCCCTGGCGAGCGGCAATGCCGAAAACCTCAAGCAATGCCTGATCAATATGGTCAAAAACGCCATGGAGGCCATGCCCGACGGGGGCGTTATGAACCTGCGGGCCTGGCGGAACAACAATTTCGTCCAGATTGACGTTGAAGACTCGGGCGAAGGCATTCCGGCGGAATTGCAGGAGCAGGTGTTCAGCCCCTTTTTTACCACCAAGAACAGCGGCGCCGGTCTCGGGCTGGCCATGACCCGCAAGGTTATTGAAGAAATGGGCGGCAGGGTGCTGCTGGAGAGCCAGCCCGGCCAGGGCACCCGGGTGTCGGTGCTGGTCCCGGTGGCTCTGGCTTTGGACGAAAGCGAGACAGGAGAAAAAAGCGGTGATGAATAGCCGGGAATCCGGTCCGGGCAGTGAAAACACGCTGCCCGGCGATGAGCGCGCGGTGGTTCTGGCCACCAGGAATCAGGGTAAAATCCGCGAATTTGAGCGGCTTCTCGCCCCCTTTGGCCTGACGGTGTGGGGGCTGGATCGCTTTGCCGATCTGGCCGATGTTGAGGAAAGCGGGAGCAGCTTTGCCGAAAACGCCCTGTTGAAGGCCTCCACCGTGAGCCTGGCCACCGGCAGGGTGGCCCTGGCGGATGATTCCGGCCTGGAGGTGGACGCCCTGGACGGCGCGCCGGGCGTTTTTTCCGCCCGCTACAGTGAAACGGAAGGGCGCAAGGCCACTGACGAGGCCAATCTGCAAAAACTTTTGCGCGAACTGGCCCATGTTCCCCCCGGCAGGCGCACGGCGCGTTTTCGCTGCTGCATGGCGGCGGCTACGCCCGCAGGCGCGAGCATTCTGGCGCAGGGGAGCTGGGAGGGAAGCATCACGCTGGAAGCGGCGGGGAGCAACGGCTTTGGCTACGATCCTGTTTTTTTCGATCCGGAGTGTTCCCGCACTGCGGCCCAGATGTCCGGCGAAGAAAAAAACGCGCGCAGCCACCGCGCCAAGGCGGTAGCCGCGCTTTTGCAACAATGGGAAGCTTTCTGGCAGGAGTGGCTGGCGCGGCGCGGCGGGTAAACGAGGCGACCGGGGCAGTGGCTCGGGCGCAGTGACTTCGGTGCCGGGCAGTTAGGCGCTTACAGCGTGGCGCGTGGGCAGCCAGGAGCGCCCGGCGGCAGCCCCTACCTGGAGCGCGTGACCCGTGCTTTGCGGGTGATGACCCGTGGGTTCTTGCCGGGATGCGGCTTGATTTCTTTTTTTATCGGCGCGGCTTTGGCCAGCTTCAACTTTTGCGCGTCAATCTTGTCCTGCCCTTCGGGGCAGACCAGATCCCCCTGCAACAGGGATGCGATGCTGATGGAGTCAAGCTCCTGCTCCAGACTTTTGGACACCTGCATCCACGCCCTTCTGGTCAGGCAGCCGTCCCTGCGGGGGCATTCGTTTGCCTTGTCGCCGCAACAGACGGTGAGCAGGATTCCTTCTTCCATAAGCCGCACAACTTCCCCCAGCGTGATCTCCTCGGCCGGTTTCGCCAGTCTGTGCCCCCCGGCCGCTCCGCGAACGCTTTTGGTCAGGCCGCTTTGTTTCAGGGGTTTGAGAATCTGCTCGACAAACTGCACGGATACTCCGGTGTGCTGGGACAGGGTCGCCGCTGAAACCGGGGTCGCGCTTTTCTCGCGCGCAAGCTCGAGCAGAATCCGGGAGGCATAGCGGGAACGGGCGGAAAGCTTCATGGGAGTGCTCCTGTCAAAAGAATACTTTTATGCTCCAAAATCCGGCGCAATTCATGAGAGAAAAATAGGCGGAATAAACTTCTCAACTTTTCTCTTTGCCGGTATCCTAAAATTTTTTGTGAAAAAGCTCAACACTTATCGCCGCAGCGGAAGCAAGGGCCCAGTTTGCGGATATAGCAGTAAAATATATGCCTATTGAAGGCCCATGCTTTATACCTGGGCTTGGCCGGCGAATCATGAGCTTTTTCTGCCGTATCATCCCCTGAATAAGATTTTTATTGAATCTTCGCGCAATTGCAAAAAAGCTTGCCTTTTTTTGTGAAAATGGTGTATTCTTGTACAGTATGTTCACACGGCTCCATGGGGAAATGGAGACGGCCGTAGTAGTGGGCAAAAAACTTGCAAGGAAAATATATGCCTGACCATCCGGAAGTTCAGAAGGCCGCGTGCGAGCGCGACTCCGCAGGGACAGTTCAAAGCATTTCGCCTTCCGGCGCCGCAGTTGTTCTGCATATGGCGGAAGCTGTGGAGCGCATGGGGGATAAGGAAATATATCTGGAAATAGCCAGGTATTTCGCCACGAATCTGCCGCAATCCATGGAAAGGATCCAGGCTTCCCTGAAAAACGGCGAGTATGCTGAAGCATCGCGCTTCGCGCATTCGCTCAAGGGAAACTGCGCCACCGTCGGCGCGGAAGAACTGCGTGAACAATGCCTGACCCTGGAAAAACTGGCACGCAGCGGCGATATTATTGCCGCGCAAGACTATTTTGACTCCCTAGCGCCCAGATTGCTCTGCCTGCGCGATCTTCTGCTTTCCCTGTAGCCGGCAGGTAAAACCGCGCTGCGGGTCTGCTCCCGCCCCTTCCCGGCGTCCGCCGATTGCCATTGGACTTTTCGCCGCTTCTGCAGTAATCTGCTCCGTTCTCGTATTGCGGCATTCCTGTAGACAGGGATGCCGCAATTATGCCAGCCTGGAAATTGCCGAGCCGCCGGGGCCCTTTGCCCCCCCAGACTCTCCCGGCAGGGAGCGCGGTCCCTTTGGCCGCCGGAGGCGCAATATCCGATCCGGGCCGGGTCATCTTTGTTTTGAGGAATGCATCCATGCCCAGGCAGGACCATATACGCAATTTCAGCATCATCGCGCATATTGATCACGGCAAATCCACCCTGGCGGACCGGATCCTGGAAAAAACAGGATTGGTTTCCGATCGGGAGCGCCGGGATCAATATCTTGACCGCATGGATCTTGAGCGTGAACGCGGCATCACCATCAAGGCCCAGACGGTCCGCATCCCCTACAAGGCCCAAAACGGCCAGACCTACATACTGAACCTCATCGACACCCCCGGGCACGTGGACTTCAATTATGAAGTATCGCGTTCCCTTGCGGCCTGTGAAGGAGCCCTGCTGGTGGTGGACGCCTCGCAGGGGGTGGAGGCCCAGACCCTGGCCAACGTCTACCTCGCTCTGGACAACAATCTTGAGGTCATCCCCATCCTGAACAAGATTGATTTGCCAAGTGCGGATCCGGAGCGGGTCAAAAATGAAATAGAAGAGGGCATCGGGCTTGACTGTGAGGCGAGCATCGCCATAAGCGCCAAGACCGGCGACGGGGTGGAAGAGGTGCTGGAAAGCATTGTCGAACGCCTGCCCGGCCCGGATGGCGACCCCCATGCCCCCTTGAAGGCCCTGATTTTTGACTCCTGGTATGACCCCTACCAGGGCGTCATCGTCCTTTTTCGCGTTGTGGACGGGAGTCTGAAAAAAGGCGACCGCGTCCGGCTATTTTCCACCGGCGTGGAATACGAAGTGCTGCGCCTGGGCGCCTTTTCGCCCGAACCGAAGGATCTGGACCTTCTGAGCGCGGGCGAGGTCGGTTTTTTGTGCGCCAATATCAAGGAACTGGGCGACGCCCGCGTGGGGGATACCATCACCCTTGCGGCCAACCCGGCCAAAGAGGCCGTGCCCGGTTTCAAGGAAGTAAAGGCCATGGTCTTCTGCGGCCTGTACCCCACGGACAACGCCGATTACGAAGATCTGAAATACGCCCTGGAAAAACTCCAGCTCAATGACGCGGCCTTTACCTTTGAGGCGGAAACTTCCCAGGCCCTGGGTTTTGGTTTTCGCTGCGGATTTCTCGGCCTGCTGCATATGGAAATCATCCAGGAGCGCCTGGAAAGGGAATTTCAGGTCGAACTCATTGCCACGGCCCCGTCCGTTGTGTACGAAGTGGACACAACGGACGAGCGCACCCTGCTCATCGACAACCCGGCAAAACTGCCGGAAGCGGGAAGAATCAGCGCCTTTCGCGAACCCTATGTGCGCATGGAAATTCATGTGCCCAGCGAATTTGTCGGCAACGTGTTCAAGCTTTGCGAAGAAAAGCGCGGCATCCAAAAGGATATGCGCTACCTTACCTCCAACCGCGTGATCATTACCTATGAGCTGCCCTTTGCCGAAATAGTGTACGACTTCTTCGACCGTCTGAAGTCAAGCACCAAGGGCTACGCTTCCATGGACTATGAGTTCACCGACTACCGGGATGCGGATCTGGTAAAGCTGGACATGATGATCAACGGCGATCCCGTTGACGCCCTTGCCGTGATCGTGCACCGCGACAAAGCTTACCAGCACGGCAGGGCTGTTGCCCTTAAACTGAAGCGCACCATACCGCGCCAGCTTTTTGAAGTGATCATCCAGGCCGCCATCGGCAACAAGGTCATCGCCCGGGAACGCAACGCGCCCATGGGCAAGAATGTGACCGCCAAATGTTACGGCGGTGATATTACCCGTAAACGCAAGCTGCTGGAAAAACAAAAAGAAGGCAAAAAGCGCATGAAGCGCATGGGTAATGTCGAGTTGCCCCAGGAGGCCTTCCTCGCCGCCCTGCAAGTAGGAGACGAATAAATGGCTGAAATCGTATATAAAACCAACCTTCAAACCTTTATTGATTTTATCAAGATTATCATCGCGGCCTTGTTCATCGCGTTGCTCATACGTTCTTTCATAATTCAGCCCTATATCATCCCCTCGGAGTCCATGCTCAACACCCTGCAGATCGGGGATCGGCTCTTTGTGACCAAGTTCAGTTACGGCATCCATATTCCCTTTGTGGAAAAAGAGCTATTCTCCACCGGGGAGCCGGAAATCGGGGACATCATCGTCTTTCCCTACCCCCTTGACAAAAGCCAGGATTATATAAAACGGGTTGTGGGCGTTCCCGGGGACGTCATTGAAGTGCGCGACAAACAACTGTATCGCAACGGGCAGCCGGCACAGGAAGAGTACATCATCCACAAGGACAAACTCGTCGTGCCCACCCGCGACACTTATGGTCCGGTGACCGTGCCCGCCGGGCATGTCTTTGTCATGGGCGACAACCGCGACAACTCGCAGGACTCGCGCTACTGGGGCTTTGTGGACAAGCAGACCATCCACGGCAAGGCCCTGATCATATACTGGTCCAGCACCCGCTTTGTGGACGTAAAGTGGGACCGCATCGGCACCTGGCTGCGTTAGGGGCTGTCTCTAAGGAAACACTGATCAATGGTCTTTTTGCCCCCTGGCCGCCTTGCGCCGAAATCTGCTCCAGGCGAAGGGTATCGCCCCTTGACCCCATATTGCCGATTCATGCTCGCGGGTGCATGGTCCGGAGAAAAGCATGCCAGCACCTTTCTCGCTTCTTCTCGGCGCATACGGGCTGGCCTGGAAAGTCGCCATTCCCCTTTTACGCCGCAGGACACGCCTCAAGGACGGCTTTGCCGAGCGTCTGGTCCCGGCTGAATGGCCGTTGCGGCCGTCTTCTCTTGCCAAGCCCTCCGACCATGCCGACGAGGGCGTCCTTCGCCTCTGGCTGCAGGCGGCATCCGGGGGCGAGGCCTGGCTGCTGCACTCCCTTGTTCCCGCCTTGCTGCGCGAACTGGACGCCATGCCTTTGCCGGCTGCGCGCCGGATCGAACTGCTGTGCACAAGCTGTACCCGGCAGGGGCTGGATATTCTTGAAAAAATTCCGCCCCGGCTTTTGCGGCGCAAAAACAGCGGATGCACGGCGCGCCTCCTGGCCCGCTACCTGCCCCTGGACGAGCCCGGCCTCATGCGCCGGGCCATGCGCCAGGCCGCTCCCTCGGCGCTCATTCTTCTGGAAACCGAACTGTGGCCGGGGCTTTTGGCGGCGGCCAGGGAAGAGCGGGTTCCGGTACACATAATCAACGGCCGGATGACGGAAAAAAGCCGCAAGGCATACCGCCTTCTCGGGCGCTTTTTGCCAGAGCACGCGCCTGAACAGATTCTGGCCGTATCCGAAGCCGATGCCGGGCGCTTTGCCTCCGTATTCGGCGCTGCCGGCGCGGTTTCGATCATGCCCAATATCAAATTCGACCGCATGGCCGAAGACATGCGGCGCTGCGAAGAAGAAGGCGGCATGCCCCTGGCGGATAAGGTGGCCAGGGACGCTACGCCCGGCACCGGGCAGCCGCCCCTGCGCGTGTCGGCCCCTGGCGGCGCGGACGCGTGCGCATTGACCGGCCTTGCCGATCCGGCCCTGCTTGCGGTTTTCGCCTCCGTGCGCAAAGAAGAAGAAGAACTGCTGCTGCCGGTCATCCGTTCTCTGTATACCCGGGCAAAGCCGGACGTCCCGCTGGCCATCGCCATTGCGCCAAGGCATATGCACCGCGTCGCCTTCTGGCGGCAAAAGCTGCGCCAGGCCGGGCTGCCCTGTTCTCTGCGTTCTTCCATGGGCGCTGGGCAAGATCCTGTAGGCGCTTGCCCCGCCATTGTGCTCTGGGACAGCTTTGGAGAACTGCGCCAGCTTTACGCGGCGGCCGATGTCGCCTTTGTGGGAGGAAGCCTTGCCCCCCTTGGCGGGCAGAATTTTCTCGAAGCCCTCGCTCAAGGCGGCATACCCCTTGTGGGCCCGCATCTGAAGAATTTTCTCTGGGTGGGCGAAGATCTTTTCACCAGCGGCCTTGTCATACGGGTGCGCGACTCTGAAGAGCTTCTGGCCAGGATGGGCGCGGCCCTGGAGCGGCGTGGCGCCGTTCTTGCGTCCATGGCCGAGTCCCGGCGGAATCTGGAGCGAAGCGGCACAGGCCCGACCGCGCCCGCGCGGACCCTGGAACAGGAAAGCTGGGCCGCGTCGCGCGCCGATTTGGCCGCGCAGGTGCAAAAGCGCTTCGCGGACTGGCTCGCCCCCCGGACGGGCGGAAGCGCCACGGCCGCGCGCGCCATTGCGAGATCTCTTGCGCTTTTTTCCGGCTCTGGATATGAGGAAAGGCATGGCAGCCCCTGAACATACCCGCACGATGCATCAGTTCACCCTGATTCGTCTTCTCTGCATTTTGTTGCTTGCCGCTTTCTGTCAGGCCTGCAACGGCGCAAAAAGCGCTTCCGGCATTTCGCCCGCTCAGGCGGGCGCTCCCGGCTCGGAGAGGCAACAAGAAGACGGTTCGGCGCCTTCAACCGCGCCTGCCGGCGCAAAAACAGAAGGCGGCGGCCCCAGAATCATCAGGGCGGCTCCGGCCGAGTCGGCCCCTGTAATCCCGCCGGCCCCGGCGGTTCTGGCGGCACAGCCCGGCGGCCAGCCGGCTCCGGCCGCGAAGGCAGGGGCCTTTCCCGCCGGGGGCGCGGCAGCGTTTTTGCCCGCGCCGCCAAAGTCCGGGGCAGCGCCCGCTGCCCGGGGCCTGACCAGGGGCGGGGATGTGTACACCCTGCAGCGGGCGGTTGAGACGGCCCTTGAGCGCAATTTCAGCGTCAGGGCGGCGGAGTCGGGCCATATGAGCGCGCTGTCGGGGCAACAGGCCGCCCTCAGCGCCTTTGGTCCGGTACTTGGCACCGGCTATGACTATGACCGCCGCCAGCACGGCGTTTCTGGTGCGGGACGCCTGCAGGACAAGGAGTTGTTCACCTGGCGCATTTCTTTGAACCAGAACGTGTTCGCCGGTTTTGAAACCCTGGCGGACTATCAGAAGGCCGCGCTGCAGGCCGAGAGCACCAAGGCCGGTATCGCCCAGGCAAGGCTTGAGCTGATCCGCACGGTGCAGACCCATTTTTTCACCTATCTCAGGGCTCTGGAAGATGTGCGCAGCGCCAAAGACTCCCTGGAGCGGCTCACTTCCCAGCTTGAATCCAGCAAGGCCTTCTACAATGTAGGGGTTTCCCCCCGCATTGACGTGCTGCAGGCCGAGGTGGACGTATCCGCCGCCGAAAGCGCGCTACTCATAGCGGAGAATGCCGTGGCCACCCAGCGCGCGCGCCTGAACACCCTGTTGCTGCTCCCCCTGGATGCCGAAGTGGAGTACAGGGGGGAGCTTGCTTACATTCCGTTCATGCGCACCCAGCAGCAGTGTCTGGATCTGGCTTTTCGCCAGCGCCCGGATCTGATCATGGCCGACAAGTCGGTGCTCATGGCCGAGAAGGACATTGTCAGAGCGCAAAGCGGCTTTTACCCCCAGGTTTCGGCCTATGGGGCGTGGGGCACACAGGGCAACAGTTTCATGGCCTCCGGCAGTCAGGCCATGCCCCAGAACTACAGCGAATGGACCGTTGGCGTGGCGGCCCAATGGGATCTGTTCGAGTGGGGTAAGACCCACTATGAAACGCAGCAGGCCAGGCATGACCAATACCGGGTGCGGGCCGAAGCGGACAATCTGCGCCAGGAAGTAAGCTTTATTGTCAAAGAGCGCATACTGGCCATGAGCGAATCGGCCAAGCGCATCAAGGTGGCCATTAAAGGGGTGGAGCAGGCCGCCGAGGCCATGCGGTAGGCCTCGGCCCGCTACCGGCAGCAGGTGGGCACCATGACCGATGTTCTGGACGCCCAGGCAAAGCTGACTTCGGCTGAAGCCACGCTGGCCGGGGCCAGGGCGGATTACGCCATTGCCCTGGCCAGCCTTTACGCCGCCATGGGGGAGGAAAACCCCTCCCTGCTCCCCCGTTAGCACGGGTTTTGCGCGAAGCGCAAAATCCGGGCGCCGTTTTCGACAAAGGCAAGCTGCTTCAGGTGCTGTCTCTGGCAGCCGGCTGAAAAAGGGGCCGCGCGCGTCGGGACGGCGCTAAGTCCGGCATACG
>JAJDJN010000189.1 GCA_030267245.1 Desulfovibrio sp. OttesenSCG-928-A18 | reverse complement strand
ATTCCATTCCATTCCATTCCATTCCGTCCTTATCCCATCTTGGACCAATACCCTGAACGCAGCTTGCTGCAAGGAGGTTCACATGTCGCATTCAGCTGTTCTTTGTCCCAAAAACCCGCTTCCGCGCGATCTGGATGTGGAGGTTGTCATCTCCCGTCCCATGACTGAAATCGCCACAGACATGACCCTTATCTGCTTTCTGACGCCCGAGGCGGACTTTGCCCCGGATAACGGGCGCGTCCGCTATTATTCCAGCTTTGCCGATTTGCAGGCGGATTGCGCTCCGGCGAGCGCCATGTACTACGCGGGCAAGGCCTTTTTCGAACGCGCCGTTCGCCCTCTCACCCTGGCTGTGGGGCGTGTGTTTGAAGACCCTGTTCCGGCCGGGCTGCTGGCCGGCGATATCCGGCTTACGGACCTGCGTGTTGTGGAGGACGGCGCTTTTGATATTGAGGTCAACGGCGCTCTGGTCTCTGTCGCGGGCCTTGATTTTTCCGGCTGCGCAAGCCTGGCCCAGGTGGCCGGGGTCGTCGCCGGGGCCATGCCCCTTGACGCCGGCCTGACCGTGGCCGTTGAATACGGCGGCCTCTGCCTTTCCAGCGTCGTCCTGGGCGACGGCGCCACCATCTCCTACGCCGAGGTTCCGTCTCAGGGCACGGATGTTTCCTCCCTGCTGCGTTTGACCAAAGAAAGCGGCGCGCGTCTCTGGCAGGGCTACACCCCCGGGGGCATCGCGGCCGAGGCGGCTCTGGTACGCACCGCGTCGCGCTGCAACCAGCGTCTGCCCTATGCCTGGACCCTGGACGCCAGGTACCGTGACACCGGCGCCCAGAAGGAACTGGCCGACTGGGCCGAAGCCCTGTTCCCGGCCTGGTTCTCCGCCTGCACCAACGCCCCTTCGGCATACGATGCCACAGATACGTCCAATATCGGCTTTTACGCCATGGACAAGGGCTACAAGCGCACCAGCACCATCTATCACGACAACGGGCTTGTCTATCCGGACCTGTCATACGCGGCCTATGCCCTGGCCACCAATTACAGCCTGCCCGATTCCGCCGTGACCATGAAGTTCAAGCAGCTTGACGGCATAGAGCCGTCGCCCCTGAGCGAAACGCAGTTGTCGGCGCTCAATGCGCGCCGCATCAACTGCTACGTGTATATCGGCAACAATTCCCGCACCGTGCGTGAAGGCGTGCAGGCCCTGGATAGTTGGTACACGGATTCCCTGGTCAATCTGGACAACTTTCGTGAGGAACTGCAGGTCGAAGTGTACAACGTGTTCCTGCGCAGCCCCAAGCTGCCGTACACCAGCGCGGGCCAGGACAAGCTCGTGTCCGCCGCTGCCAGGATTTGCCGCAAATACACGCGCAACGGCGTGTTTGCGGACAGGGATGTGGAATCGGACAGGGTGGAAACAGGCATCACCACCTTGCCCGCCACCAATATCGAACCCGTGCCCGTGGCCTTTGCCACCGCCTCCGAGCGCGCTTCGCGCACGGCCCCGCCCATTCTGATCACGGCTTACGAGGCCGGCGCTTTCCACAAGGTCAGCATCCGCGTTGACGTATATAATTAACCCGGATTTTGCGCGCATTCCGGAAAAGATCTTTTTACAATTTCCAGCTCGGCAATGTCCGGCAATATATGGGCAACATCCTGTTTTTACGGCGTAAAAACAGCGGGCCTGCCGAGCTTGGTGCAATATTCAGCTTAAGGAGCAAGGACAATGCGTACAATTTACAATCAGAAAACCACGACCCTGACCATTGATGGGGTGACCATCCAGGATTTTGATGAAGGCGGCTCCATTTCCTACACCCTTGACGGCGGTGAGGTGGACAAGACCCAGGGCACGGACGGCGCGGGCATCAACATCGCCTCCAACCAGGGTTCGACCCTCAAGTTCACCTTGCGCGAAACAAGCCGGAGCAGACAGTTCCTCGCGGACCTCAGAAAGCGGCAGGAGAACGGCGGCGCCGGCGTGACCGTTGTGCTGCGCACCGGCGCGGATGTGCTTGAAACCATGACCGATGCCTTTATCGGCCGCGCGGGCGAGCTTTCCACCGGCGACAAGAAGCAGGGCAGCATCGAGTACGTGATGATGAGCGCGCATAACGATTCCGGCAACCTCGGGTTGAGCGAAGCCGGGCGCGGCGCCGCCGGCCTCAACTGGTAGCGGTCCTGAAAAGATACAGGCCCTGTCTTTTCATGGCCTGTTTTCCTGGCCCTGAGGGCCTGTTTTCACCGGGCTGCCAATCCGGATTTTGCCCCAAGCGCAAAATCCGGGTGGCCCCTTGCTTGCGCAGGCGGCCCGCAAGCGGGCAGCGCAGCCAGTTTGGCTCTGAAAAGCTTGCTTAACGGCGAGCAAAGCTCCCCTGCAGGCATTTCAGGGCGCGGCCGGTCTTGTGACCGCGCGGCGGCCGGGCGAGCAGAATCCAGGGCAATGGAGCCCTGTCGGGCGGCGGCTTGTGAGCCGTCCGACGGGGCAGCCCTGGGCGTCATTTTAAAAAACAGCACGGAGATCCCTTATGACACAGCACAGCGCGGCCCCTTCCAGGGGGCTTGACAACCTCGGCTTCATCACTGTGAACGACAACCGCTATCCGATCGACAAACTGAATCCGCTGGAAGCCATTGCCTTCGGCAATCGGGTTATGGCCGTGGTCGGCCCCCTTTTGCGGGCCATGCTTGACGCGAGCATGCAAAAGAGCTGCCTGTCCCGCTTTTTTGACGGCCTGTTCACGAACTATCCTTCCGAGCTCTGGACCGGGATCATGAACGACGCGCTCCGCCGCTGCTACACCCCGCATAACGAGCCCCTGCACAACCAGGCCATATTCAATGAATGGTTCCGCCGCTATCCCGGCGATTTGTTTGAACTCGGACTGATGGGAGTGTACTCGCTGGCTGCCGATTTTTTTCCGAGGCCGCTCGCTATTCAGGCGAGCAACTTGGTCAGGCTGATCCAGGCGGCCATGGGCAAAGCATCCCTGTTCCAGACGGATGGCTGCACCGTGCCTGGGCCGGACGCCTGATCTCCTCGGGCCTCTGCAGTTATCCGGAACTCATAAGCGGCGTGGTTGATCTGAAGGATTTTTTTGAGATGCTGCGCATCCAGGACTGGAATGAGTACGCCAGTAAAGCAAATTCACTTTGAAAATTGTATGCGCTCCCTGGGGATTTGTCCTCAAACCCTTGCCCTGGAATGCTTATGGACGAGCTTTGCCCGCCGTTAATCAGGCATTGCAAAGGCAAATAGCAGGCGGACATATGAGCGATTACCCGATTCATTCATACGTGCCGGGGCTGCCGGTCAGGGCGAAGCCCGCCGGGAAGTATTATGAAATTACCGGCAGCTTTTCCTCGCGGATCATTGTCCATGCGTCCCTCGCCGAGGATCCCCACGGACTTGCCGAGGAACTGGAACGCCTGCTGCGGAAAGAGGACCTGGAGCCGTACCGGCAGGTCATGGAAAAGGGGCCCTACAACCATTATTTGTTGCCTCCCGAGATCCATGTTTACCCGAAAAGCACTGATGCAAGGGTCATTGCCCGCGCCATCCATACCGCGTTGAAAGAGGCCTTTGAAAGCTGCGGCCATTTGCCCCTGGAAATGTTCAGAAAGGATATCCCGCCAAAAACAGCGCCAGCGTTGGAAAGCGCGCCGCAAAACAGCCCGCGCCCGGCTTTGCCGGCGAATGCGGCAAGAAGCTCGCCCTGGGATGACGCGGGCATGTTCGCCCGGATACCCGCTGCTTATGAAGAGCTGAAGTCGGAGCTGCGCGGGCTGTTCACCCGCGATAATATTATCTCCTTCTTGAGGGAAGTGGCGGAGGTGAAATGGCGGCTGTGGGACGAGCCCCTGATCGGCTCGGCTGTGGTAGTGGGAGGCTTGGTTCACGCGGTGAACGAGGCCAACGCGCAGTCACCTTCTTTTGCCGAGACAGCCAAAAGAGGTGCCGGCTTGACCGCGCGCTCCGGAGTGGATGTGGTGGATTCCTTTGCCTGGGCCATGCGCAGTCTGCTTAACTGGGGTGCTGAAAAGCTGGGCTATGGTCCGGAGTATTTCAAGCCGCTTGCCGATACATTGCCCTTGCCGCGTCCTGAAACAGAGGATGAAAGGCTCTATTGCGACCTGACAAGCGCTATATTGCATGCGGCGTTGCCGCTGCCCTTTGCAAAAGCCATGGCCGTGGGCAGGATCGGGGCATTTTCCCCCACTTTGACCCAAAGCGTAGCCCGAAGCGCGGCGGCAAATCCGGGGCATCAGCTTGTCTCCGCGGCGATATCGGAATACGCGCGGCAAAGGGCTGAAAAAGCCGGGGCCGGCCCCATTATGTCAGAAATATACGCCTTTCTGGCAGGAGTCATGGTCCCTGGCGGCGGAAGCGGCGGCGCTAGAAAAGCCCAAAAAACCGCCGCTATCGCCGACCCTCCCGACTCTTTGCCGAAACCAGCGCCCGCGCCGCAGCCAAAAGCTGAA
>JAJDJN010000188.1 GCA_030267245.1 Desulfovibrio sp. OttesenSCG-928-A18 | reverse complement strand
CGCGGCTCATTTACTGCGCCGCGCTCGACCACTACACCGGCCGACCACTACACCGGCCGACCACTACACCGGGCGCGACCACTACACCGGGCGCGACGGCAAGGACAATCGCGGGTGCAGGGGGCCGCTGCCCCCTGCTGGGGGAGCCCGAGGGGGCAAAGCCCCCTCGGTGCCTCTCAATATCAGGAGCGCTGCCCCAGGGGCAATCGCGGGTGCCGAGGGGGCCGCCGTCGCCGCTTAGCCCAGCACTGTATCCACGGCCCTGTATTTGTCCATCATGCCAAAGGCCTGGGCCACCGCTTCATAGGTGATCAAGCCCTTGTACATGTTCAGTCCCATTTTCAGCCCCTGGTTGCCCTTGCAGGCCTTTTCCACTCCCTGGTTGGCCAGCATGAGGCCGTAGCGGATGGTGGCGTTATTCAGGGCAAAGGTGGAAGTGCGCGCATACGCGCCCGGCATGTTGGCCACGCAATAGTGGATCACGCCGTCCACCACAAATACGGGGTCGCTGTGTTTGGTCGGATGCGAGGTCTCGCAGCAGCCGCCCTGGTCAATGGCCACGTCCACCAGCACCGAGCCCGGCTTCATGGTCCTGAGGTGCGCCCTCTTGATCAACTTGGGCGCGAGAGCGCCAGGAATCAGCACGGCACCGACGACTATGTCGGCGGTCTTGAGGCAGGCCTCCAGGTTCACCTGATCGCTGAACAAGGGCAGCACATTGGCATCCATAATCTCGCCAAGGTACTCGAGACGGCTCAGGTTCACGTCCAGAATGGTCACCCGCGCGCCCAGGCCGGCAGCCACGCGCGCGGCGTTGGTGCCCACCACGCCGCCGCCTACAATCAATACGTCCGCCGGCGCGACGCCCGTCACGCCCATGGGCAGCAATCCCCGGCCCCCCTGGGTTTTGGCCAGATAGTAGGCCCCCATCAGGGTGGCCATGCGCCCGGCTACTTCGCTCATGGGTTTGAGCAGCGGCAGTGAGCGGCCCTCTTCCACGGTTTCGTAGGCAAGGGCGATGATCTTGCGTTCAAGGCAGGCCCTGGTCAGGTTTTCGTCCGCCGCAAAGTGAAAATAGGTGTAGATCAGCTGGTTTTCACGCATCTTGCCGTACTCTTCCGGCATGGGCTCCTTGACTTTTACAATCATGTCAGCAGCCGTCCACACTTCAGCGGCAGTCTCCAGAATCTTCGCGCCCGCGTCCAGGTACTCCTGGTCCGAAATGGCCGAGCCGAGGCCGGCTCCTTTTTCGATGAACACTTCATGCCCCGCCGCCACATAGCCATGCGCGGCATTGGGGGTCAGACCGACCCTGTTTTCATTGTCCTTTATCTCTTTGGGGCAACCGATCTTCATAGCGATTCTCCTTTATGCAAAGGCTGGCATGTGGATGGACAAGGCCCGCGCGGACTGGAATGATCCCGCATTCCCATTGCCAGGGCGGTCTCGTCGCAGTTCTGACTAAAAGTATGCCTCTACTTAAAGCCCGTGTCCAGTAAGGACAAAAGATAAGGGCGAAAAATATTGACACCCTTGACGGGGCCAGGGCAGCCGCTCGGATTTTACGCTTCACCAAAAATCCGGGTTAGACTGGCGGGAACAAAGGGTATAAAGTATGCTGTTGTAGGGGCATGCCGCCGTCGGTGATTATGGGGGCGCGGCGAAAAGTGCAGGGGCACAAGCCTCTCCAGCCGCCGGCGGCAATGCGCATAACCATACGCCGCAGTCATGCGGCCCAAAAGCGAATGAGGACTGAAACAGCCATGCCTGTGCACGATTTTGACCGGATTATTGACCGTAGAGGCGGCGACAGCGTCAAGTGGAACAGCTACCCGGCGGATGTGCTGCCCATGTGGGTGGCGGATTCCGATTTCACCGCGCCCGAGCCTGTGATCCGGGCCATGGAAGAACGCGTCCGCCACGGCGCTTTCGGCTATTCGGACTCCAGAAACGAGTCCCTGAAGCGCGCGGTGGAGCACTGGCTGTCCAGCCGTTTTTCCTGGCAGCCGGACAAGGACTGGATAGTCTTTTCGCCCAGCGTGGTCGTCTCCCTCGCCCTGAGCGTGCGGAGCTTTACGCGGCCCGGCGATGCCGTGCTCTTTCTCACCCCTTCTTACCCTCCTTTTTTCAGCATCCCGCGTGCCCACGGGCGCGAGAGCCTCGGCTCGTCCATGCCCGTGCGCAACGGCCGTTACGAAATTGATTTTGCGGATCTTGAGGAAAAAATGGCCCGGCCCGCCACGCGCATGTTTGTTTTGTGCAACCCGCACAATCCCACGGGCAGGGTTTTCAGCCAGGAGGAACTGTGCCGCATTGGCGAACTCTGCCTGAAGCACGGCCTTGTGATCGTGTCTGACGAAATTCATTGCGATTATGTCTTCCCCGGGCGCAGACATCTGCCCTTTCCGAGCCTGGCGCCGGAATTGGCCGAGCGCTGCCTCATGGCCATCAATCCGAGCAAGACCTTCAATATCGCGGACCTTCACGCATCAGCCGTTATCTGCCCGAACAAGGAACTGCGGGAACGTTTCAGCAGCGCCGCCGCCGCCATGGCCCTGCACAGTTCCGCCCTGGGCATCCTGGCCCTGAGCACGGCCTATATGGAATGTGCCTGGTACGTTGACCAACTGCTCCCCTATCTGAAGCGGAACCTTGATCTCGCCGCTTCCCACATCAATGAGCGGATCCCGGGCATTAAAACCAGGGTGCCCGAGGCCAGCTACCTGCTCTGGCTCGACTGTCGCGAAATGGGGCTGCCGCAGGCGGAGTTGAAGCGCTTCTTTCTGGAAAAAGCAAAGCTGGCGCTGAATTCCGGCACCGACTTCGGCGTCGAGGGCGAGGGCTTTATGCGCCTGAACCTTGCCTGCCCGATAGCCACGGTGCATGAAGCCCTCGGGCGCCTGGAAAGGGCGGCCAATGGCGGCTGAGCCCCTGCTGCTGGTCAACGGGCGCATTTATACCGTTGATCCATCCTTTGCCACAGTGTCGGTCCTGGCGGCTCGCGATGGGCGCATTGTCTATGCCGGCGATAGCGAACAGCAGGCCCGCGCCCTTTTGCCGCCGCGCCCCCAGCGCAGGGATCTGGCCGGAGCCTGCGTGATCCCGGGACTTGTCGACAGCCATCTGCATTTTCAACTGCAAGGGCGAAAGCTCGCCGAACTCGACCTTGCCCGCAAGTCCAAAGCGGAGGTTCTGGCCCTGGTAGCACGGTCCGCGCGGGAACTAAAACAGGGCGAATGGATACTCGGCCTTGGCTGGAATAACGAAGAATGGCCGGACACAAGCTGGCCCCGCAAAGAAGAGCTTGACGCCGTGGCCCCCGGGCATCCTGTGGCCCTGACTCGTTGCGACGCCCACTCCATGTGGGTCAATTCCCACGCCCTGCATGCGGCAGGCATTGACCGCAACAGCCCGGACCCGCAGGGGGGCGAGATCCTCAGACAGGAAAACGGCGAACTGCTGGGTATCCTGATCGACACGGCTGTCTTCAGGATTTGGGAGGTGCTGCCGCCCCTCACCGAGGCCCAGGCCCTGCATGCCTGCACCCTGGCTGAACGGACGCTGCTTTCTTACGGCATCTGCTCCGTGGGCGATGCCTGGCAGACCGTGGAGGACCACGAGAGGCTGAAAAAGGCCTGCGCTGCCGGGCAACTGCGCATACGCATCTACGGCATGCTCGGCTCCGAGGACCATGCCGGCAGACCGGGCTTCAAGGCAGGCATGCGCCCGCTGCGCGGACTCTGCGACGAGCGCTTGTCCCTGTGTGCCTTCAAGCTTGTTCTGGACGGCTCCCTTGGCTCCAGAAGCGCCTGGCTGACAAGGGAGTACGCGGACAGGCCCGGGCACAGGGGCAACGGCCGTTATTCGGACGACGCCCTGTTCGATCTGCTGCAGGAACCCGTAGCGCAGGGCTTTCAGATTTGCGCCCATGCCATTGGTGATGCCGCGGTGCTGCAGGCCGTGCGCGTGTTTGAACGTCTGGCGTCCAGGGGGCTGGGCATCGGCCTGCGTCATCGCATCGAGCATTTTCAGATGGCCGCGCCGGAAACTGTGGCGCGAGCCCTGAACCTGGGCATTATTCCGGCCATGCAGACCATGCACGCCGTTGGCGACAAGGCCATGGCCGAGGCCAGACTCTCACCGCCGGCCCTGGCGGACTCCTATCCATGGAGGCAAGTTATCGATAAGGGAGCGTTTTTCGCCAATGGTTCCGACAGCCCCATGGAAGACCCCAACCCCTTTCACGGCATGCATGCGGCCGTTACCCGCACGCCCTTTGCCCCTTTTGCGGATCAGGACCCGGCCGGACTCAGGCTGAGTCGTGAAGAGGCGCTGCGTTCCTATACCATCTGGGCCGCTGGAGCGGAATTGGCGCAAGGCGTCAAAGGTTCTCTGGAAGCCGGAAAACTGGCCGATTTTTTGATTCTGGACAGGGACATACTGCGCTGTACGCCAAAGCAGTTGCACGATACCCGGGTGCTCGCCACAGTGCTTGGCGGGGAACAGGT
>JAJDJN010000187.1 GCA_030267245.1 Desulfovibrio sp. OttesenSCG-928-A18 | reverse complement strand
CGCAGCCTGTTTCAGGGGGAGCGCGCAGGTCAGGGGCCTGTCCATGGAGCAATTGACAGTCGTTTAACGGCAGGCATTTCAAAGATGAACGGCTCTACGGATTGATGACAAAACAACAGGAAACGAAAAGCGAGGCGGAGCGTGGGAGCATCAGTTTGTCGATCACTGGCGTCCTTTCTTGTTATGGACATCCTTGAAAAAGCCCAGGAACTGGAGCAGGCCGGCGCGCGGGTTATCCACCTGGAAATCGGGCAGCCGGACTTCGAGACCCCGGCCTGTGTGAACGAGGCCGCCGAGCGGGCCATACGCGACAAACGCACGGGCTATACGCACAGCATGGGGATTTTGCCTTTGCGCGAGGCCGTTGCCGGGTATTATGCCCGGGTTTACGGGCTTGAAGTGAGCCCGGAACAGGTCATGATCACCAACGGCACCTCGCCCGGCATGCTTCTGCTTTTTTCCGTGCTCTGCGAGCCGGGGGATGCGGTGATCATGGCCGATCCTTCCTACGCCTGTTACGAGAGCTTCGTGCGCTATGCCGGAGCCGAGGCGATCCGGGTCCCGGCCTCGGAGGAGGCCGGCTTCCAGCTTGACCCGGCGGCGGTAAAGCGGGCCCTGAGCCCGAAAACGCGGGCCATCCTCATCAACTCCCCGTCCAACCCGGCGGGCGCGGTCATGCCCGAGGCGGACATGCGCGAACTGGCCCGGCTCGGGCCCATGCTTGTTTCCGACGAGATTTACCACGGCCTGGTTTACGAGGGCACGGCCGTATCCGCCCTGCAGGCGGCCGGGGGCGTGGAAAACTGCGCCGTGCTGGACGGTTTTTCCAAACGCTACGCCATGACCGGCTGGCGCCTGGGCTGGCTGGTGGCCCCCAGAGAACTCATGCCCACCCTGCAGGTGCTGCAGCAGAACTTCTTTATTTCCCCCAACAGCATATCCCAATGGGCCGGCATTGCCGCCCTGAACTGCGCGGACGATGACGTGCGGCGCATGGCCGCCGAATACGACAGACGCCGGCTCTACCTTGTGGACGCCCTGCGCCGCCTCGGCTTTGGCGTGCGCTCCAGCCCCGTCGGCGCCTTCTATGTCCTGGCCGACGCCAGGGAGCTGTTCAAGGACCAGTGCAGCCCGGACAGGCCCCTGAGCAGCCTGGCCCTGGCCTTTGACATCCTGGACAAAGCCCATGTGGGCCTTGCTCCGGGCATCGACTTCGGGCCCGGCGCCGAAGGCTACCTGCGCTTCAGCTACGCCAACTCCCTTGAAAACATAGAAGAAGCCATACAGCGTCTGGCCTGTTACCTGGAACAACGCGCCGGCTGAGACCCGGGAGCCTGCCGGCGGCGCGCGGCCGGGCCTGGCCGTCTTGGCAAAGGGCGGCTTAGGGCTTATGGTGTTTTTTTCATTTCCTTTCAGTTCAGGAGATCCCATGCTGCAATCCATTGAAGTCAGCCTGAAAGCGCACCTGGATGACTGCGTGGGCCGCAATTTCGCGGCCGAGGCCGGAGCCGCCCTGGGCCTTGCCATCGCGCGCGCGCGGGTGAGCAAGCTGTACACTGTGGACGGCCTGGAGCCCGCCGAGCTTGAACGGGCGCTGGCCGCCGCCGCCCTGCACGATCCGGTGCTGCACGACGCGCTTACGGCGCCGTCCGCGCCCCCTTTCGCGCCTGAAGCGGACTGGGTGCTTGAAGTCGGCTTCAAGCCCGGGGTCACGGACAACGAGGGCCGCACGGCCCGCGACACCCTGGCCATGGTCCTGGGCCTTGGAGACAAGGGAGCGGCGCGCGGTCTGGCGGTGTATACGGCCACGCGTTATTACCTGAACTGCTCCCTTGACCGCGCCGGCGTGGAACGGCTGGCCAGGGATCTGCTGGCCAACGAACTTATCCAGCGTTACGCCATAAAAAGCCGCGACGACTGGCAAAAGGAGCCAGGTTTCAAACCTTTTGCCGCGCGCGTGACCGGCGTGTCCAGCAGCGAGGTGGCGCCCTGCCCCCTTTCGCGCATGAGCGACGATGAGCTTGTGGCTCTAAGCCGGGAGAACACCTGGGCCCTCTCCCTTGAAGAGATGCTCCGCATCCGGGAGCAGTTCGCCAGGCCCGAAGTTGCGGCGGCGCGCGCGGATTTGGGCCTTTTTGCCGATCCCACGGACGCGGAAATGGAAGTGCTGGCCCAGACCTGGTCGGAGCATTGCAAGCACAAGATTTTCGCCTCGCGCATCCGCTATATGAACGAGGAGAACGGCCGCGAAGAGGAGATCGACAGCCTGTACCGGACCTGCATCCAGGGCGCCACGGCCCGCTTGCGCAAGCGCATGGGCGACCGGGATTTCTGCCGCTCGGTGTTCAAGGACAACGCGGGCGTGGTGGCCTTCACGGACAGCCATGACGTGTGCATCAAGGTGGAGACGCACAACAGCCCGTCGGCGCTGGACCCTTACGGCGGCGCGCTCACCGGCATTGTGGGCGTGAACCGGGACCCCATGGGTACCGGGCTCGGGGCCGAACTGGTCTGCAATACGGACGTGTTCTGCTTTGCCTCGCCCTTTTATGAGGGCGAACTGCCGCCCCGCTTGCTGCACCCGCGCCGGGTGATGGAAGGAGTGCGAAAGGGCGTGGAGGACGGCGGCAACAAGTCGGGGGTGCCCACGGTCAACGGCTCCATTGTGTTTGACGAGCGCTACCTTGGCAAACCCCTGGTCTATTGCGGCACGGTGGGCATGCTGCCCCGGATGATCCACGGCAGGCCGGGCCATTACAAAAAGGCCCGCAAAGGCGATATCGTGGTCATGGCCGGCGGCCGCATCGGCAAGGACGGCATCCACGGCGCGACCTTTTCTTCGGAGGAACTGCACGAAGGCTCCCCGGCCACGGCGGTGCAGATTGGCGACCCGATCACTCAGCGCAAGCTGTACGACTGCATCATCCGGGCCAGGGATCTCGGCCTGTACACGGCCATTACCGACAACGGGGCCGGCGGCCTTTCGTCCTCCGTGGGCGAAATGGCCGAGGACACGGGCGGCTGCCGCATGGACCTTGCCAGGGCCCCGCTCAAATACGACGGACTCAGGCCCTGGGAAATTCTGCTTTCAGAGGCGCAGGAGCGCATGACCCTGGCGGTGCCGCCGGAGCGCCTGGAGGCCTTTTTGCGCCTGGCCGCCGAAATGGATGTCGAGGCCACGCCTTTGGGCGAGTTCACGGATTCCGGTTACTTCCACGTCACCTACGCGGGAGCGCCGGTGGCCTTTTTACCCATGGACTTCATGCATGATGGCGTGCCCCAGATGCGTCTTGAGGCGCTGTGGCGGCGGCCGGAGGGCTACCCCCTGGGCGCGCGGCACCTTTGCCTGGACTCCGGCGCGGCCGCAAGCCCCGAGGGACTGCTGCGCCAGAGCGGGCGTTCGCACGCGAAGCTGCTGCTGGACATGCTCGGACGCCTGAACATCTGCAGCAAGGAATATCTGATCCGGCAATACGATCATGAGGTCAAGGGCGGCAGTGTGGTCAAGCCCCTTGTGGGCGTAAGGCGCGACGGTCCGGCCGATGCTGCGGTGCTGCGGCCGCTGCTGGGGGAGGAATGCGGCATTGTGCTCTCCCACGGCATCTGCCCCAGGTACAGCGATGCGGACAGCTACTGGATGATGGCCAATGCGCTGGATGAGGCGGTGCGCAACGCCGTGGCCGTGGGCGCTGACCCGGATCGCCTGGCCGGGGTGGACAACTTCTGCTGGTGCGACCCGGTGCAGTCGGACAAAACGCCTGACGGCCGCTACAAGCTGGCCCAACTGGTGCGCTCCTGCCGGGCGCTGGAGCATTTCTGCCTGGCTTACGGACTGCCCTGCGTTTCGGGCAAAGATTCCATGAAAAATGACTACAGCGGCGGCGGCGCCAAGATCTCGATCCCGCCCACGGTGCTGTTTTCGGTACTCGGCTATATTCCGGATGTGAACAAGGCCCTTACGAGCGATTTCAAGGCCCCGGGCCAGGCCATCTACATTCTTGGCATCACCCGCAACGAACTGGGGGCGAGCGAGCTTGCGGACGAACTGCGCCTGCGCGGCGGCGCGGTGCCGCAGGTGGAGGCGCTGCCCGCCCTGGCGCGCTATCGCCTGCTGTTCACAGCCATACAGTCGGGCTACCTGAGCGCCTGCCACGACCTTTCGGACGGCGGCCTGGGCGTCGCCCTGGCCGAAATGGCCATCGGCGGCCGCCTTGGCGCGCGGGTGGACCTTGAACTGGTGCCGGCCAGGGGCTTTGAAAGCGAGGACGCGTCCCCGGCGGCGGCAGACGCGGCAGCGGGGCTGCTCTATTCGGAATCGGCCAGCCGCTTGCTGGTTACCGTGCCGCCCGCGCATATCCGGGATTTTGAGGCCCTGTTCAGTCCGGCCTCGGGCTGCTGCCTGGGTTTTGACGCGGCGCTTATCGGCAAGGTTACGGACAGCGACCGGCTCATGGTGGCGGCGGGCGAAGCCGTGATTATGGACCTGGCAGTGGAGGAACTGGCCGCGGCTTTCAAGGGAA
>JAJDJN010000186.1 GCA_030267245.1 Desulfovibrio sp. OttesenSCG-928-A18 | reverse complement strand
TAATCTGTGCTTCCTGAGCTAAAGGCACGCTGCGCTGCTCGCTCTAAGCCCGCTTGCGCCAGCAAGCGGGCTTAGAGCGGGGGCAGGTGTTTTTGCAGCTTGCTTACCACTTCATCTATGTCCAGGGGTTTGCTCAGGTGGTCGTTCATGCCCGCCTGCAGGCATTTTTCCACATCTTCCCTGAACACGTTGGCGGTCATGGCCACTATGGGGATGTTGCCGGCCTTTGGGCTGTCCATCGCCCGGATGATTCTGGTTGCTTCATAGCCGTCCATTTCCGGCATATGGATATCCATAAAGATTAGGTCGTAGTCCTCGGGTGCGGCCCCGAACATGTCCACAGCCTCCCGTCCGTTGAGGGCGCAAACGATTTCCACGCCCGTGTCCTCCAGCAGCGAAATGAGTATCTCGCGGTTCACCTCCACATCCTCGGCCAGCAGCAGCCGCCGGTTATGGAAGATGCCGGTTTTCACCCTGGGCAGGGCGCGCGGTTTTTCCGGAACCCTTTGCCGGCTCAGGCACTGGTTGATGCAATCCACGATATGCGAGGCGAACAGGGGCTTGTGCAAAAAACGGTCTACGCCGGAGTCTTTGGCCTCTTCGGCTATTTCCGTCCAGGCTGTGGCCGAGATCATGATCACCACCACCTCGTCCTGGTATGCGCGCTTTATATGCCGCGTGAGCTCAATGCCGTTCATGTGCGGCATTTTCCAGTCCACGAACACGATATTGTATTTTTTCGCTTCGTTTTCGTCCTTGAGCAGTTCAAGGGCATCTTCGGCGTTTTCGGCCACATCGCAGGCAAGGCCGATTTTGCGGGCGAAGCGGGTGAAGTATTCCAGCACTTCCGGGGAATCGTCCACCACCAGGGCGCGCATGTTCCGCCAGCGCAGATCGGGCGAAAGGATCGTGGCTTCGGCTTTGCGCCCTTCCCGCGCGGGCACGCTGAAGCTGAAGGTAGCGCCCTTGTTCAACCGCGACTCGACCCAGATTTCCCCGCCCATGAGTTCGACAATGCGCCGGGAAATGGCAAGGCCGAGCCCGGTGCCGCCGAAGCGGCGTGATATGCCCCCGTCCGCCTGCTCAAAAGACTGGAACAGGCGTTCCTTCTGTTCCTCTGAAATGCCGATGCCCGTATCGCGGATGGATACCACAAGGCGCTTGCCGTCCTGCCCTTCATTCACCCGGGCGTTCAGGGTGATAAGCCCCTGCTCGGGCGTGAACTTCGTGGCGTTGGACAAGAGGTTGGCAATGACCTGGGCCAGGCGCTGCTCATCGCTGACGAGAAAGTCCGGCACGCTCTCGTCCACGTTGACAATGAGGTTCTGGTGCTTGGCGTCAATGCGGAAGTTCACCACATCCACCACGCGCATGAGCATGCGTTCGAAGTCGAATTCGGCGTTGTGCAGTTCAAACTTGTTGGCCTCGATCTTGGACATATCCAGGATATCGTTGATAATTCCGAGCAGGTGGGTGGATGCCTCCGCGATTTTGTCGAGGCAGTATTCCTTTTTTTCCGGATCCGTGGATGAGCGCGATATGGTGGTCATGCCGATGATGGCGTTGAGGGGAGTGCGCATTTCATGGCTCATGCGGGAAAGGAATTCCCCCTTGGCCTGGCTGGACATTTCCGCCTGTTCTTTGGCTTCATACAGTTCGCGCTCAAGGCGGCGCTTGTCCGTGATGTCCGTGGCGATGGAGCAGAGGCCCTGGCTTTCGCCGTGGGTCTTGAAGCCGCAGAAGGCGAGAATGCGTTCCTCGCCGCCCTTGCACACTGCGGGCAGTTCAAAGTCCAGCACTCCTTTTTCCATGATTTCCGGGATGATTCGTTCCCAGGCCTTGCGGGTTGCTTCGGCTTTGAAAATGATCTCTATGGGGCCGCCTACCAGATCTTCGGGGCTGTAGCCGAGCAGGGCCGCGCCGGCCTGGTTCACATACTGAAAGCTGCCGTCCGGGTCCACAAAGGAGATGAACTGCGGCGCGCTGTCGACGATGGAGGACATGCGCAGCAGTTTTTCTTCGGTGGCCGCGCGGGTCAGGGCCGTGGAGATTATGCTGCTGATCATGCTTGCGAACTGCACGTCGCTTTCGCACCAGGGGCGGGCGTCGCGAAGGACGTTCAGGCTCAGGATGCCCCAGAAACTGCCCTCGCAGGTGATGGGAACGCAGAGAAGCGCGCGCACTCCTTGCAGTTCGGCCACGGCGAATTCCTTCATGCCGGCGATGTCGGCAAAGGCAAGGAATTCCAGTTTGCCGGTGATGAAGGCGTCATATTCTATGCAGCCCGGTATGAAAAGGAAGTTGTCCTCTTCCGGGCGCTTGTCCTCCATGCCCGGGGCGTACCATTCATAGTGCACCCGCAGTGTGCCGCCCCCGGGCTGACGGCGGGTGATGAGAATTTTGTCCACATCCAGAAAGCGCCCGGACATTTCCAAGGCGTTACGGACGAGGGTGGCCGTGGCTTCGCTGGAGATGAAACTGCGCGCGATGGCGGACATTAGCTCCTGCTGTTCCAGGCGCTTTTGCAGATAAAGCTCGGTCTGTCTGTATACGGAAAGGCTTTGGGGCAGACATTCCATATGCTCGGGATAGGGGCAGATGCGGAGCCCGGCGCGCTTTTGCCCCTCGTCCTGTCGCTGTTTTATGGGGCTGATGTTGCGGGGCGCTTCGCTGGTTCCGTCACCCGGGGCGGGCATAAAGGCCTGGCGAGGCAGCAGGCAATACTCGCCGTCCGTCGCTTTTTCCAGCGTTGGGGCGCGGGCGGCCTGCTCCCGAGCGGGACTCGCGGAATCAGCAGTCCTGGAACCGGCCTGGTGCTGTTTTTGTGATGATAGCGTGGGTTTCATAAAACACCTTTAAGCTGGTGTCGCCAAACGCGGCACGGATCAGTTTTTCCATAACTTTGGCCGGGCTCAGGCGGGGGCGTATAATACGGGAAAGACCCGCTGCCCGACCACCCAGAGCTCATCGGGGCGATCCTTGCGCATGAGCAGCCAGTCGCCCTTGTCGCCCAGCAGGTAGTTGTCCTCGTCCCAGGCGGGGAATACCTTGACCTTTCCTTCCAATTGGCTCGCAAGCACGGGCGCGGCGTCCGCGCGGCTTTTGCAGCGCGACAGGTATTGCATTAACTGTAACACCTCGCCGGAAGTGGCGGGCGACACCGTGGGCATGTATTCCGGGGCAAAGGCGGGCCTGTAGCTCCCCCTGATGCCGGGCAGGGGGGTGTAGGCCGCTTCAAAGTCCGCCCTGTTTGTGAAATGTACCTCGCCCTGGATGCCTACCACTATATAAAGATTCTCGGAAGCGGTGATCATGGCGTCGCCTTCCAGCATGCGCAACTGCAGCCGCGTGCCGGGTGGGAACAGGGGCGAGGAGGGAACATAGCCGACGATGATCTCCTTTTTCACATGGGGTCGCATATGCGCCCGGTACAACTCGGGCGGGCAGTGGCGGTCTATGACGGTATGGGCTTCGTGGTAGTTGCAAAGGGCCTGGCGGAAATAGTCCAGAACCGGATCGGACGCGGCTGCGCCGGGAGCACCGCCCCTGAGGCAAAGGGGCGACGCCTGCCTGCCGGAGGAGCCGGGGTTCGCCACGGCGCTGTCTTTCAGCCAGCCGCCGGCTTTGTCCTTGTGCCCGCCGCCGCTGCCCGCGCCTTTGGCGGTGAGCCAGGCGGTGACGTCACTGGCGCTGCTCAGGCGGCTGGAACTGCGTACCGAGAACTTGTAGCCGCTGCTCTGCGGGGTCCAGGCGGCCACAAGGTCTATGCCCGCTACCTGGATGGCCAGATCGCTGATGAAGCCCAGCAGGTTCTGATCGCAGGGCCGCGCTCCGGCCAGGGCGAAGCGCCGCTCCCTGTCCACATGGATATTGTGCAGGGCGGAAATGGCAATATCCAGATCGTCCAGGGACAAATTTGAGGTAAAAAGAGTGCGCAGGATCCTTTCCTCCTGGATCGCCTTGTGCGGGTCATGGAAGGTGAGGGCGTCGCGCATGTTCAGGTCAAGAGGGTGTCTGGCCTCGGCAAAGCCGTTTGTGTCGGAGTAGAGGCCATAGTACAGGGCAATGGCCAAGCTGCGCAGCTTGGGGCCGATGACGAAGCCCTCATCCTGCAGCATGGACCAGACCAGGGTGGAGCAACTGCCCAGTTGCGGTTTGACCACGTGCAGTTCGGGCAGTTCCTTGCCCGGCGGGTGGTGGTCTATGACGGCCACCGTGCCGGCCCTGAGCTTTTGTACGTTGTTGCTGCCGTATTGACAGTCCACGGTGATCAGCAGCCCGTCCCATTCGCTGATTTCGGGGGCGTGGAACACGGGGATGCGCAGCTTTTCGACCATG
This sequence comes from Desulfovibrio sp. OttesenSCG-928-A18, assembly GCA_030267245.1. Lineage (GTDB taxonomy): Bacteria > Desulfobacterota > Desulfovibrionia > Desulfovibrionales > Desulfovibrionaceae > Frigididesulfovibrio. The sequence continues at coordinate 228 of JAJDJN010000186.1, read as the reverse complement.
ATCCGCAGGCTGGGCTTGCTTATGGGCTTTTTGCCCCCGTAAAAGAGCAGGGGCTTGAGGCCCAGGGAGCGAAAATAGCAAAACAGGGCAAAGCCCGAAGCCAGGGCGTCGGCATCAGGAGCGTCGTGGCACTGTATGGCCACGGGCATGTCGCGTGGCAGTTCTGAAAGCTTCATGTAAATATCCCGGCAAAGCGCATTGAAACTATGAGGGAATGAGCGTATTATC
>JAJDJN010000185.1 GCA_030267245.1 Desulfovibrio sp. OttesenSCG-928-A18 | reverse complement strand
GTCCAGCACCGCCTGGGGGTTGCTTTTGGCGGTGTTGATGATGTCGATGAGATCGTCGCAGAAACTGTCCAGTGTTTCTTTGCTTTCCGTCTCTGTCGGCTCGAACATCAGGCATTCCTTGACGATGAGCGGAAAATAAATGGTCGGGGCGTGATAGCCCCGATCCAGCAGGGCTTTGGCCAGATCCAGGGCGTGTACGCCGTATTCCCCGAGGGGGCTTGCGGAGGCCACAAACTCGTGCATGCAGGTGCGGTCGTAAGGGATGAGCAGGTGCCCGCGCAACCGGGCGAGCATGTAGTTGGCGTTGAGCACCGCGTAAGTGGTGGCCCTGGCCAGCCCTTGCCGTCCGCAACGGAGCATGTAGGCCAGGGCTCTCAGGTAGATGCTGAAGTTGCCGTAAAAGGGCGCGACCCGGCCGATGCTCTGGGGCAGCTTGAAGTCAAGGCCGAAGCTGCCGTCTTCCCTTTTAATCACGCGCGGGCCGGGCAGGAAGGGAACGAGCTTGTCCGAAACGCCCACCGGGCCGGAGCCGGGGCCGCCGCCGCCGTGCGGGGTGCCCATGGTCTTGTGCAAATTGAGATGCACCACGTCAAAGCCGACATCGCCCACGCGCACGCGGCCCATGCAGGCGTTGAAGTTGGCGCCGTCATAGTACAGCAGGGCGTCCACCGAGCGCAGAAGCCGGACGATTTCCGGAAGGTGCTGTTCGAAAAGGCCCAGGGTATTGGGACAGGTCATCATGAGCCCGGCAACGGAGTCGTCAAGGACCGCCTTGAGCGCTTCCGGGTCTACCATCCCGTCCCTGGACTCGATATTGACGACCTCATATCCGGCAAGGGCGGCAGTGGCGGGATTGGTGCCGTGGGCCGCATCCGGGCAGATGATCCTGGTTTTTTTGTTCCCCTTGGCCCGGTGGTAGGCGGCAATAAGTAAAATGCCGGTCAGTTCGCCCTGGGCTCCGGCCATGGGCTGCATGGTAAAGGCCTTCATGCCGGTCACTTCCTGCAGCAACTGCTCCGTGAGCCAGATGGCCTCCAGGTTGCCCGCGGCCAGGGCCTCGCCCCCGTCAAGCTGCGCCAGCAGGGGGTGCGGCCGGCAAAAGCCGGGAAGCGACGCCCCCACTTCGGCGAACTTGGGGTTGTACTTCATGGTGCACGAACCCAGGGGGTAGAAATTGGTGTCCACGCTGTAATTGAGTCTGGACAGATGTGAATAGTGGCGGACCACGTCCAGTTCGGACAGTTCGGGCAGGGCCGGGCGCCCTGCGCGCAGCAGGCCGGCCGGGAGAATATCCTGAGCGCGTCTGGCGGGCATCTCGGGGATGACCCCGGTGCGGCCCGGAACGGATTTGGCGAATACCGTTTTCATATCCGGCCTCCTTTATTGCAGCGCGGCGCGCATGGCGTCGGCCAGCTGCCGGATCTGGGCGGGAGTGTTTTTTTCCGTGCAGGCGGTCAGCAGCACCTTGTCCATGTCCGGATACCAGCGGCACACCGGCACGCCGGGGAGGATTTTTTTGCGGGCCAGTTCTCCGGCCACCGAACGCGCGCTTTTGGGCAGGAGCAGGGCGAACTCGTAAGCAAAGGGGGCATCGTTCAGCAGGCTGACGCCGGGGATGGCCGTCAGCTCCCGGACCGCCTCACGGGCGCGGAGCATGGACAGTTCCGCCGTGCGCACAAGGCCTTCGGGCCCGAGCAGGCTCAGGTGCACGGCGCTGCGCAGAGCGCACAGGGCCTGATTCGAGCAGATGTTCGAGGTGGCCTTGGCCCGGCGGATGTGCTGCTCGCGGGCCTGCAGGGTGAGCACGTAGCCGGTTTTTCCGTTCAAGTCCTCTGTTCTGCCGGCAATGCGTCCGGGCATCTGCCTGACCATATCCTTGGTGCAGGCCATGATGCCGAGGTAGGGGCCGCCAAAGGCCAGGGGCATGCCGATGGCCTGCCCGTCGGCCACGGCAATGTCCGCCCCCATTTCGCCGGGAGTCTTGAGCACCGACTGCATCACCGGGTTCACCAGGATGATGGATTTGGCGCCGCAGGCGCGCGCTTTGGCGAAAAGCGGGCCGAAATCTAGCACGGTGCCGAAAAAGCCGGGGTTCTGGACGATCAGCGCGGCGGCGGTATTGCTGTGGGCCGCAAGGGCTTTGTCCAGGGCGTCCAGGTCCGAAACGCCGTTCTTGTGCGGCACCAGCAGGCTTTCAAGGTCCAGATTGGCGCTCAGGGTGCCGAGCATGGCCCGGTACAGCGGGTTGACGCAGGCGTCCAGGATCAGGACGCGGCGCTTTGTGGCCCGGACAGCCATCATGGCCCCCTCGAACACGGCGCTGCCGCCGTCATAGACCGAGGCGTTGGCCACCTCCATGTCCAGAAGCCTGCACACGGCGGTCTGGTACTCGAAAATTCCCTGCAAGGTGCCCTGGGCGGCCTCGGGCTGGTATGGGGTATAGGCGGTGTAGAATTCGCCCCTGGCGGTCAGCGCGTCCACAGCCGAAGGCACCGAGTGGTCATAGGCCCCGGCCCCCATGAAACTGAGCAGGCCGCTGGCGTTTTTGCCGGCCAGTTCCTCAAGACGGGCCATGGCCTCATGCTCGCTGAGTCCGTCGGGCAGGGCAAAGCTCCTGGGCCGCATGTCGGCCGGGATATAATCGAACAACTCGTCCAACTGCCCGACGCCGATGCGCTCGAGCATGGCTTGCGTATCTTCTGGGGTGTGCGGAATATACGGCATGGTTTCTCCCGGCTAGTTTTACGCCCTTACTGTCGTTAAGGCGCAAAGTCCGTACTGGCCTGAATATTGCGCCAACACCAATATGTTCTCTATTTTTATGTCGTAAAAACAGGATGTTGTGCTTAGCGCAAAATCCGGACTAGGCTTCTTCGGCAATGAGCTTTTCATAAGCGGCGGCGTCAAGCAGGCCGGTGGGCTGGGCGCTCAGGCGCACGCGCACCATCCAGCCTTCTTCGTATGGAGATTCATTGACTTTTTCCGGAGCATTTTCCAGAGCTTCGTTTACGGCGATCACCTCGCCGGCGACCGGGCAGTATATATCGCTGGCGGCCTTGACGGATTCAACGGAACCCATTTCCTGGTCAGCCTCAAGATGCGCGCCTACAGCGGGCAGCTCCACAAAGGTCAGGTCGCCCAGCTGCTCCTGAGCAAAATGGGTGATGCCGATAACGGCTTCGCCGCCCTCTATGCGGACCCATTCATGCGAAGGGACGTATTGCAGATCGGCTTTAACGGACATGGCTCACTCCTGTTGGCGTTGGCATAGCGTTGGGCGCAAGGGAAAAAAAGTCCGGCCTTTACTCCGTGGAAGAAGAAAAGGCCGGGCAAATACTTAAGGTCAGGCCGCGCCTGACAGGGGGATGCCGAGTTTGGCTATTTCCTGCAGCAGGACCGCGTGGTTGATGGGTTTGACAATGTAGCTCTCGGCTTCGCCGAGAAAGAAGGCGTCGTGGAGTTCTTCGGAATCGTCCAGGCCGGAGATCATGATTACTTTGACAAGTTTGTCTCCAGTGAGTCCATGTTCTTTCTCAATCTCGCGAATTTCGCGCAGGGCCTGCTGCCCGTCGATATTGGGCATGAGAATGTCCAGAGTGATCAGCGCGTAAGGTTCGTTGTCCTTGAGCGCCTGGGCAAAGGCCTGAACCGCTTCTTCGCCGTCGGTGGCCACATCCACCTCTCCGTACGGACGCAAGAGCTTCTGCATCAGCCTGCGCGTTTCAAAGTCATCATCAACCACGAGAAATCGCATGATACCGCTCCTTGGCATTACCGGAACCTACAGCGCCCGGCACAACTGCGTGAGGTGCAGCCCGGGCCTGCTTGTGGACGAAAGAATAGTAGCTGTATGGCAGGTCGAGGTCAAGCTTGGCGTAAGCCGATTTTTGGCCCAATCCACGGCCCGGGCGGCACCCCGGCTTGCGCGCCTGGCGCAAAAATACGGGCTATGGACAAATGGGGCAATGCCCGCAATGCCCGCAATGCCCCGGCAATTATCCCGGCAATTGACCAGGCAATTGCCCAGGCAATTGCTTGAAAAGAGAGCAAAATTCACCTACACTCGCCCCGAAACGGATATGGGGTTTTTGTTCCGCAGGCGGCGGGCCGTTTTGTTCCGCATTGTTCTTCCTTCGCCATGTAACCCAGGCAGGCTTATTCATGCATCGCGTTTCGCGTCTGCTCTGCATACTGACCGTTGCATCCGCACTTGCGGCATGCGCCCCGGCTTTTACAGAAAGCCGCATCAGCGCGCTGGAATCCAGAGACCAGGATCACGCGATTTTCGACTCCCGGCTCAGCCATCTGGAAGAACGCACCACGCGCGTGGAGGCGGGCCTTGGCGAACTTCGCGGTCAGCTTGCACCGGGGCAAGGGGCGCGGGGAGCGGCCGCATCGGGCAAAAGTCGTACGGGCGCCGGGGCTTCCGGGCGTCAGGGCGCTTCCGCCGCGCCGGCGGCACCCAGTTACAAGATGCCGGGCACCGCGCGGGCGGAGCGATCCGCGGCCGAGGCGCAGCCTCCGGCGGCATCCGGCGCCGCCCGGACTTCAGGCGGAAGGGCGGGAGAGG
>JAJDJN010000184.1 GCA_030267245.1 Desulfovibrio sp. OttesenSCG-928-A18 | reverse complement strand
ACGCAATTCGACGCAAGGCTGTTCATGCCGTAGTCAGCGGTATGATGTCTCAAACCAAAGCGGCTGAGGTGTTTGGCGTCTCGCGCACCTCGGTATGCCTCTGGGTCAATGCATTCAGGCGAGATGGAGAGACGGCCTTACAAAGCAAGACCAAAGGTCGCCCTTCTGGCGGTAAGCTCACCGCGAAACAAGAAGCGTCTATCCGTAAATCTGTTTTGGGGAAGAATCCCGGCCAGTTGCGTCTTCCAGGTTTTTTGTGGACGCGTGACTTGGTGGGAGAGCTTATCGAGAGACGCTTCGGAGTCCGGCTTTCCCGGTGGACAGTTGGGCGCTACCTGAAGTCGTGGGGGCTGACTCCACAAAAGCCAGCCAAAAGAGCTTTGGAGCAAAACCCCGCACAGGTTTCATATTGGTTGCAGCACAAATATCCGGCCATTAAAAAGCAAGCGTCTGAGGAAAAAGGCAAAATTTGGTGGCTTGATGAAACGGGGCTGCGCTCCACGCACCAGACCGGTACCACCTGGGGAGAAAAAGGGAATACTCCCTTGGTCAAGGTAAGCGGCGCTCGTTTTAGCTGCAACGCTATAACGGCCATCACCAATCAGGGGAGCCTCACCTTCATGGTGTTTGAAAGCCGTTTCACAGTACCGGTCTTTCTTGAGTTTTTGAAAAGGCTGGTCAAACAGCAAAATACTCAGAAAGTCTTCCTGATTGTCGATCGTCACTCTGTGCATAAGTCCACCAAAGTAGAAAAATGGCTTTCGGACAAGAAAGACAAAATCGAACTGTTTTTTCTGCCCGCGTACAGCCCTGAACTCAATCCGGACGAATTGACGAACCAGGATGTGAAAAGAAACATATTCCGGTCAGGCAAAGCCAGGACAAAGCCTGAACTGATGAGTAAACTGCGTAGTTTTTTGCGTTCCAAACAACGCTGTCCGGGCAAGGTGAAAAAGTACTTCAAGGGCAAATTCGTCAGCTACGCCGCTGCGGCATAGTTAAAAATTTTATGCTCTAAGTAATAACAGAACAAAACAAGTCGTAGGAATCGGCGCAACAGAGAAGGCCGTTGAACAAAGCAAGGAGAGCGGTCAGCAAAATATCCTGAATAATGATAAATAGGGCCGATTACTCCAGACAGACTTCTCAATAATGAAGCCTGTGGAATAGACATGGAGTTTGTGAGAAGAGCATGCTATGATAGCCCTATGCGAAATATCATTATTTTACAGGTGGTTATACTTGCGTTGCATGCCGTTTCTCATAACCGTTATCGGTTGCTGCATTGACACTTTGTTTGAAAGTTGAACGAACAATGCGTCCATCTTCCAAAGGGCGCGGACTCCATTTGGAAGGTGGACCATAAAGATCTGCCTTCTTCATCAATTGTGAGACCGCCCCTATGACCGAACCGCTGCAGCTTATAACAGGCGAATGGAAATATGACATTTATTGCGGTACAACTATCGTACTTCTTGTTTTGCTCTTTACCGTTCAAAAAAAGACTCGCACTGTATGGGATCCGGAACCGGAAAAACTGCTTTATTTTCAAAAAGCGTGGATTTTCTTTGGCTTTTTGCCAAAGTGGCATTTATTATGGAATAATAATAGCCGATACGCTCCTGCATTCCTTTGACGATCCTTCCTGGGTTGGTTTTCTGCCCATAGTGCTGGGCACGATTGCCAGCATATTTGTTTTCATTTCTTACTACCGCTTGTATATGTATAAAGCTGACGGTCTGCGCTGGACGCGTATCGTTCTTCTCGCTCTGCCGCTTCTCCCGATAGTGTTGCATTATTTATCCACCTGGCTCTGCGCTTTGTGGACAGGGCAAAGGCCGGTTCCTGTTCCGGATCCAGCCCCGGCCCCGGATCCGTTTTGGGCTGCATTTGCATGCTCCATGTTCACCATACCCTTTTTCCTCTATTTCACCTTTTCCCCCGGCGTACGCCAGCGCTGGGCTGATATCCGGGCTGGCGTGTATGCAAAGCGGGGCTTATAAAGATGAAGCGCGACGTTGCGGACCAGCCACGGGCTATTGTATCAAGACATGCATGAGCTTCGCACGGGGCGAGCCCTGTTCGAAGCGGGCGCGGATAGAGGGCAAAAAGACCGTTAATCAGTGCTCCCTTAATATCTTCCGTCGACTCAAGAGACACGGGTTTTATCAGTTTGCTTTTTCGACGGAAGCCGTATCACTCTCTGGAGGAGCTATAAGTGAGGGACCATGAGTGAGCGTGAAGCAGCGCCCGGCGAACTGGCGCTTGAACTTGTGCCGGCCGGCGCGCGCGCGCGGGCGGAGCGCCTGCGCCTTTTGCTGGAATATCATGCCAGGCGCTATTATGTGCTGGATGATCCGGAAATTTTAGACGCGGAATACGACGGCCTGTTCCGGGAACTGCTGGAACTTGAAAAACGCTGGCCGGCCCTGGTCGGGCCGGATTCGCCCAGCGGACGGGTGGGCGGCGCGGTGCTTTCCTCCTTGCCGTCGCGGGCGCATTCGCTGCGCATGTACAGCCTGGACAACGTGTTCAGCCTGGAGGAGTGGCGGGATTTTGTAAGCAGGACCGGACGCCTGCTGCCAAAAGCGCGGGCGGAGGATTTCAGCTTCTGGATGGAGCCGAAAATGGACGGCCTGGCCATGGAGCTGGTCTACGAAGAAGGGCTGCTGACCGCTGCCCTCACGCGCGGCGACGGCGAGACCGGCGAAGTGGTTACCGAGAACATGCGCACGGTAAGAAACGTGCCCTTGCGTTTGTCTTTGCCCGTACTTCCTGATGCGGGCGGCGCGCCCGTTCCGGCGGCGGAGGGGGGAGGCTTTGCCGGCGGCCCGCCGGCAGGGGCGGGGGAGACTGAGGCCGGGGCAGCCGCAACAACGGCCGGCCCTGGCGCGGCCGTGCCCGGTCTTCTTGAGGTGCGCGGGGAAGTGGTCATGAGCAAAAAGGATTTCGCGGCCTTGAACGAACGGCAGGAGCGGACGGGTGGCAAGCGTTTCGCCAACCCGCGCAATGCGGCCGCCGGGTCTGTGCGTCAGCTTGATTCCACTGTCGCGGCATCGCGCCCCTTGCGTTTTATCGCTTACGGCATCGGCCGGGTGCTTTGGGCCGGCCGGGACGGGCAGGGGGCGCCGGCCAAGGCATCCAGCGCGCAAGGGGCGGGCGCTGCGGCCGGGCCCTGGTCCACGCAGCAGGAAGTGATGCACGGCTTGCGCGATCTGGGTTTTACCATTGCGCCGCATGCGGCCCTGTGCCCCACGCCCGGGGCTGTGGAGCAGTGGTACGAGGAACTCGGGTCCAGGCGAGATGAATTCCCCTTTGAACTGGATGGCGCGGTAGCGAAGCTGAACTGTCTGGAGATGCAGGAGGCTTTGGGCTTTACGGCGCGCGCGCCGCGTTTTGCCGTGGCCTTCAAGTTCGCGGCCATGCAGGCGCGCACCCGGCTGCTGCGGATTGAGGTGCAGGTGGGGCGCACGGGAGTATTGACGCCGGTTGCGGTGTTGGAGCCGGTGAATGTTGGCGGCGTCGTGGTATCGCGGGCCACATTGCACAATGAGGACGAGATCCGGGCCAAGGGCGTGCGCATCGGCGACCTGGTGCTGGTGCAGCGGGCCGGGGACGTGATCCCGGAAGTGGTCGGTCCGGTGCCGGAGGAGCGTGACGGCACGGAGTTGGAGTTTGTTTTTCCCTCGCAGTGTCCGGTGTGTCACAACCATGTGCACCGGGAGCCGGGCGAGGCCGCATGGCGCTGCGTGAACCGCTCGTGCCCGGCGGTAATCCGGGAATCGATCAAGCATTTTGTGTCCAAGGCCGGTCTGGACATCCAGGGGGTGGGCGGAAAGCTGGTGGAGCAGCTTATTGACAGCGGGCTAATTCACACGCCGGCGGATCTTTTTCGCCTGGACGCGGCCGGGTTGAGTGGCCTTGAACGTATGGGGGAGAAATCGGCGGCCAATGTGCTGGAGGCTTTGGCCGAGGCCAGGGAGCGGGCGGAACTGCCGCGTTTCATTTCGGCCCTAGGCATCCGGCATGTGGGGGAGCGGACGGCCAGGGCCCTGGCCCGGCGCTTTGCTTCCATGGACGCCCTGGCATCGGCGTCGGCCGAGCTTTTGCAGTCGGTACCGGACGTGGGCCCGGAGGTGGCGGCTGCCATCCGTGATTTTTTTGCCGAAGAGGGCAACCGGGCCTTGCTGGAGGATTTTCGTTCCCAGGGGCTGTGGCCGGAACTGGCATCCGCACGGCAGGCCCCGGGCGTGCCGCTTTATTCCCCGACGCAGCAGCACAGCCTGCTGTCCGTATCTCCTGTTGCCGGCGGCGCTGGCGGGCCGCCGGCCGGCGCTGCATCGGCAGCGGGCAGCGGCGGGTCGGAGCCGGCATTTGCCGGGAAGACGATCGTGTTTACAGGGGCATTGGCCTCAATGTCCCGGAGCGAGGCGGCGCGTCTGGCCGAGGCTGCGGGAGCGGATGTGCTTTCCGGTGTATCGCGCAAATTGGATTTGCTCGTTGTGGGCGAGGAGCCGGGCTCCAAGCTTGAAAAAGCGCGCGCACTGGGTGTGCGGGTGTTGTCGGAGGCCGAGTTCCTGCGCCTC
>JAJDJN010000183.1 GCA_030267245.1 Desulfovibrio sp. OttesenSCG-928-A18 | reverse complement strand
TCAAGTTCGGATTGCCAGAAAGAAGCGCGCGGAAAGACGGATTGACAGCGCCCGGTAAAGAGACAAGTATAATCCGCATACGGTCCGGAGCACCGTGCTTTGCAATAGGCCGTCCCACAACGTGGCCCGGCCGCTCCGTCCTCTTTCAGAACAGCAAACCGGAGTATCCAATGCCCAGCACCGCAAACCCTTTCACACACCGCCACTTCTTCGCCCGCGCCGGCCTCACGCTCTGCGCCCTTGTCGCGGCCGGGATCTTCTGCCTTGCCGGTCAGGCCTCGGCCCGGCCCGAAATGGCGGGAAAAAGCGCGGACACGCGCTTTGAAGCCATGGACAGCGACAAGAGCGGACATGTCAGCCGTGATGAATTCTTTACCGCCCACCCGCAGATGAAGGATGCCGCCTTTGACTCCATTGACAAGGACAGGGACGGCCAGATCAGCCCGGAAGAATGGCGCGCCTTTTCCATGGACCACGGCAAGGGCGACCCCCATGAGCCTGGCGGCGAAAGCGCCGGCCCTGGCAAGGCGCCGGCCCTGATCATGCCCCCAGCCCAGTGAACGGCGAAGCTTCCCGCGGCGGCTGCCGAAAGGGCCTACGCCCGCCTTTGCCGCAGCCGCGCGTCCTGCCCACCGGCCGGGAGGAAATGCTGGCCCTTGGCTGGGACGAGTTGGACATCCTGCTTGTCTCGGGTGACGCCTATGTGGATCACCCTTCATTCGGCGTGGCTCTGCTCGGGCGTCTGCTGCTGGCCAGAGGCTTTCGCGTGGGCATTGTCGACCAGCCGCCCTGGCAGGACAGAGCGCGCGCCCTGGCGGTTCTGCAGGCCATGGGCCGACCCCGTCTCTTTGCCGGAATCACGGCCGGGGCCATTGATTCCATGCTCGCCCACTACACGGCCTTTCGCAAAAAACGGCACGATGACTCCTATACCCCCGGCGGCAGGGCCGGAGCGCGGCCCAACCGGGCCTCCATAGTCTACACCGGCCTTGTGCGCCAGGCCTTTCCCGCGCTGCCCGTTGTGCTTGGCGGTATAGAAGCCTCCTTGCGCCGCGCGAGCCATTATGATTTCTGGGCCGATGCCCTGCGCCGCCCGCTGCTGCAGGATAGCAAGGCCGATATTCTGGTCTATGGCATGGGAGAACGCGCCCTGACCCAACTGGCCGGCATTGCCGCCGCGTTGGTGGAGAACGAGGCCGAGGTCCGGGCCGCCCCAAAAAGCGGGGAGAATACGCCGGACCCTGCGCAAGGGCGGGCCACAACCGCCCCCGCATGCGCGCCAGGGGAAACGCGGCCCGGCCCCGCCTCCTTTTCCCGAAGTGATTTTGTGCGCGCCAGCCGCCTTGTGCCCGGCATCACCTGGATGGACGACGCGGAGCGGGCAAGGCAATGGCTGGACAGTCAGGGCGTTAGCGCCGTTGAGCTGCCCGCGCACGAAGCTATTCTCGACGACGGCCGCCTGCTGCTGCAATCCGCCCTGCAACTGGAAAAACAGGTGCACCTTGGCCGGGAATACGCCCTGCAACGTAGCGGGGAACGCCTTCTCGTGCTCACGCCGCCCCCCCCGCCCCTGTCCGGGGAGGAAATGGACGAACTGTACGCCCTGCCTTACTCCCGCCTGCCGCATCCCAGACACAGGGAGCCGATCCCGGCCTGGGAGATGATCCGCACCAGCATCACCACGCACCGGGGCTGCGGCGGGGGCTGTTCCTTCTGCTCACTGGCCCTGCATCAGGGACGAAGGATCGCTTCCCGCTCGGCGGACTCGGTGCTGGCCGAGGCCGGACGCATCGCCAGGGGTCCGGGGCACGAGAGGCCAGGCGCCGGCCGGCGGCACCCGCCGGCGGCAACCCCGCGCTGGGCCGGCTCCATCAGCGATGTGGGCGGGCCCAGCGCCAACATGTGGCGGGCCGCTTGCTCGCTGCCGGCGGACAGGGACTGCGCCCGGGCCAGTTGCATGCATCCCGCCATCTGTCCTTTTTTCGTCGTGGATCAAAAAGAAGGCGTGGCCCTGTTGCGCGCCGTGGCTTCGCTGCCCGGCATCCGGCATGTGCGCGTTGCCAGCGGCGTGCGCTTTGACCTTGCCCTGCAAGAGCCAGAGGCCTTGTACGCCTACACGGCGCAGTTCACCGGCGGCCAGTTGAAAGTGGCGCCCGAACACAGCGAGGACGCGGTGCTCCGGCTCATGCGCAAGCCCCGGCTCACGGTATTCGAGCGTTTTCTCGAAGCCTTCGCCCGGGCCACGGGCAAGGCGGGCAAGGAACTGTACACCGTGCCCTACCTCATGAGCGCCTTTCCCGGCTGCACCGAGGCGCACATGCAAAGGCTGGGCGCCTGGCTGCGCCGCCGCAACTGGAGCCCGAGGCAGGTGCAGTGTTTCATCCCCACCCCCGGAACCGTTGCCACGGCCATGTTCTATTGCGGCCTCGATCCCTCGGGCAGGCCCATCCATGTGGCGCGCAGCGACAAGGAACGCCTGGCCCAGCATCACCTGCTGCTCGGCACCGGCAGGGGCCGGGCGGCCAGCCCGGATATGGCATGATTGATGCGCCTGCGGCGGCCAAAGGGGCGCCGCCCCTTTGGAATCCCCGCCAGGGGCATGATGCCCCTGGACCCCCATTTGGGGGCGCATGGAGTCTTTCGCTGCACCGCGTGCGGCAGCAAGGCCAACGCGGGTGCGGGGCGTCTTTTGTCTTACGCGGCCCTCCGGCGCATCTCCCTTGCGATGCCCAGTTCCATGAGCCGGGCGATGAGCTGCTCAAAGGACAGGCCGATGGCCGCGGCCTCCTGGGGCAGAAGACTGGTGGGCGTCATGCCGGGCAGGGTGTTCACCTCCAGCAGTACCGGCTCGCCGTCTTCGGGCACAATGAAGTCCGCCCTGCTGTATCCTTCAATCCCCAGGGCCTGGTGCGCGGTCAGGGCCATGGCCTGGATGCGCCTGGTCAGGGGTTCGGAGATGGGCGCGGGGCAGATTTCTTCGGCGCCGCCGGGGGAATATTTGCTCGTATAGTCAAAGACTTTGCCTGTGGCGGGCTTGATCAGAATGGGCGGCAGGGCCACGGGGTTCTCGCGTCCGTCTTTGAGTTCACCCAGTATGCCGCAGGTGATTTCGGCGCCGTGCACGGCACTTTCCACAAGATAGGATATATTGAGGGCAAAAAGCCTGTCCAGCGCGGCCGGGAGCTGGTCGTGCGTGTCCACCTTTTCCATGTGCAGGCTGGAGCCGCCCGTATTGGCCTTGATGAACAGGGGATAGCGGAGCATGGGCTGCCAGTCTTTTTCCGGACGCTCGTTAATGAGATGAAAAGGCGCGGTGTTAAGCCCGGCCTTGATAAACAGCACTTTGGCGGCCGCCTTGTTCAGGGCGAGCATGGACGCTGCCGGTCTGGCCCCCTGATACGGGCAGTGCACTCGCTCGAGCATGGCCTGGATCAGCCCGTCTTCACCCGGCGATCCGTGCAGATTGATAAAGGCGAAGTCCTTGCCCGTGACGGCTTCCATGAGGCCGTCCAGGGAGCTGGCGGGGTCGTATGCGGTCACCGTGTTGCCGAGGGCGATCAGGGCCTTGTGGATAACTTTGGCGCCTGAAAGAGATACGTCACGCTCGCTGGACCAGCCGCCCGCTATCAGCAATACATTCATTCAGGTTCACTCCCAGTCGGCGTGAAAACGCCTGTTCCAGATATTTGCCCTGGGCATGGGACATGGCGATGCGCCCTTTGACATATTCGTTCACGCCATAGCGTTCAATCAGATCGTCGAAGCGTTCGTCCAGGCTTGCCCAGGCATCGTGCTTGACCCGTTTGTCAGCATACACGATGGCCAGTACCACAAAAAGCGCGTCAAAAACAGAGTCATCCTCGAGTCTCTCGGCCCAGGGCCAGTGCACATGATGCAGCACAGCCTGGGAGATGCGCCCGTTGCCGGTTTCGCGCATGACCCAGGACGCGCCGAGTTGCGCATGGTTGCCGCCATGGGCGATGGTGTATGTTTTACCCAGATCGTGCAGCAGGGCGGCGGCCAGCACCTCCTCGGGGAGCACCTTCAGCCCCTTCCGCAGCGCAAGCAGGGCCATGGCATGGGCCATTTCCGCGACCTTTGCGCTGTGGGCGCGGATATTATCCAGCATGGCGTAGCGTTCCCACAGGGCGTGGCAGTCTTCCCGCCTGGGGATAAGGGCAAGGCGCGGGTGCGCTCTGGCCGCCAGCGCCAGCGGCAGGGGCGCTTGCGCCTCAGACGGTCCGCAGTGCACGGTCAGTTGATCCGGCAGATGACGCGCCGGGTCAAAAAGCTCCATGTTTTCCTGCGGATAGAGCAGAAAGGGAAGTGTCGGCGGCGGGCTTGCTGGCTTTTGCGCGCTGCCTCGGCAATAAGCCGGCGCCCTGTGGGGGCCGGGCTCAAAGGGCTGGTCAGCGGAATCATTGGAACGGGGCGTTTCGGGCGTTTCTTGCAAGGCATTGTCGGTCATGGGCGATCCTTGTTACTGCCGCGCGAATGGCCAATTCGCGCCGGTCACGCACCCTCGTTGCGGGACAATTGCGCCAGAACGGTCTGAAAGCGCTGGCCGGGGCTGCGAAATACAGGCGTTCA